>JAJZUN010000577.1 GCA_021848555.1 Pseudomonadota bacterium
TTCGCGCCGGCCTCGCCCGCACCAGCGGCCGCCTGATCGCGCTGCGCGTCACGGCGGATGACGAGAAGCAGCTGGTGGCGTTACTCGAAGAAATGGATGTGGCGGCGGATGAACGCGACCACCAGAAGTATCATGATCTGAACGCCGTCTTCCACAAAGCACTAATGCAGATCACAAAGAGTCCGCGCCTGATAAGCCTCAACGACGCGGTGGAAGACGAGATCAAGCTCTATTTGCACAAAGGAGTATTCACCCCCGCGCAGATGCGGGCGTCGCGGGCCGAGCACCGCAAGATCCTCGCAGCCATACTTGGCGGGGATGCAGAAGCCGCCGCCGAAGCGTTCGAACAGCACATCCTGACCGGCAAGCAGCGCATGCTGAACACCATTGGCGGGGAATCCGCGCAATCACAACAGGTAACGGAAGAGGATTCTTTCCATGTCTGATGCAGTCCGCTATTCGATCCCGGAAACAGGTATCTGCCGCATTGAGATAAACAATCCGCCGCTGAATCTGCTTACGCAAACCGTGCGCAGGGAACTCGGCGATCTGTTCGCCCGCCTGGATCAAGATGACGACACACGTGTGGCGGTATTTGGCTCCGCACAGCAACCATTCTGCGCCGGCGCCGATCTCAAGGAATTTCCCCTTCGCTTCGACCCGGCCGTGGCACGCACGCATGGTGAAAATGCTCACCGTATGATTCTAGCCTTGGTATCGTCGCGCAAGCCGGTCATTGCTGCGCTGCACGGCAACTGCATGGGCGGCGGATTGGAATTGGCTCTCGGCTGCGGTTTTCGCTTTGCCTCCTCGACCGCCAAATTTGCGCTGCCGGAAATCAAACGCGGCGTCTGGCCCGGCACGGGCGGCATCTTTCTGCTCGAGCGGCTGATCGGGCCATCCCGCTCACGGAGACTGCTCCTTGGCGGCGCAACCATCACCAGCGACGAGGCACTGGCAATCGGCCTGGTGGATGTGGTGGTCAGTCCGGAGTCACTCGATGAAACTGTGCTGAAATTTGCGCGAGAACTGACGGCGCGGCCACCGAGTTCAGTGCGCACCATTTCCACATTGCTCGACCACCAGTTTCTGCATGCGTTCCGCGCACATCTGGAATACGAGATTGAACTATTTGTGCAGGCTTATCAGTTGCCGGCCGCCCGCGCGGGCAATTTGGCTTTTTTTGAGAAACGTGAACCGCGTTGGTGACTCTCAAAATGGCGTTGACAGCTTGCTGATCAAAAATCGGCGTCTTGTTTGTAAGCGGCAAGTTGCTATTTCGAGATGATGGATTCTTTTCTTAGGTAACCCAGCGAGCGCGTACCCAACCACGCATATGTCAACAGCGGAAACAATCGTATTTCTTGACCGCGGCAGCCTAGAGGCAACCCTTCGCCGCCCATCGTTTGCGCATGATTGGAGGGCATACGATGCCACCGCCCCAGGAGACGTTGTATCGCGTCTGGCTGAAGCGACCATCGCCATAACCAATAAAGTACCCTTGCGTGGGGCCGACCTTGATAGTCTGCCCAAGCTCAGGATGATTGGCGTGGCGGCAACCGGAACCGACATTATCGATCTTGGTATGTGCCGTAAGCGCGGAATCGTAGTTTCGAATATCCGCAATTACGCGGTTGCCACTGTGCCTGAACATGCCTTTGCCCTGATCCTCGCCTTGCGTCGCAACCTACGTGCCTACTCGGATGACGTAGCTGCCGGAAGGTGGCAAGAATCGAAAACGTTCTGTTTGCTGGATCACCCAATCCGCGACTTGGCCGGCAGTCGCTTGGGCATTGTTGGCTATGGCGCGCTGGGCAGATCTGTCGCAAAGCTGGGTCTGGCATTTGGCATGGAAGTACATGCCTTTGATCCCTTTCCGTTTGAGGATCCGCAGATCGCCACAGCGTCATTGGACGAAATTCTGCAAATAGCCGACGTCGTCACGCTGCATGTGCCGTTGACCGAACAGACGCGAAATATGATCGGCCCTGCCGAACTGGCCAAAATGAAGCCGACCGCGCTGCTAATCAATACCGCGCGCGGCGGACTAGTCGACGAACATGCGCTTGCAGCGGCACTTACGAGCCGCCAAATTGCCGGCGCCGGCTTTGATGTATTGTGCGTTGAGCCCCCGCAGGCCGACAATCCATTGCTGAAATTGCATCTGCCGTATTTCATCCTTACACCGCACGTTGCTTGGGCCGGCCAGCAGGCGATGCAAACCCTCGCAGACCAGTTGATGGATAATATCGACGCCTTTGTCGCCGGCACACCACGCAACGTGATTCTGTAGTTGATACCGGGTCGGACGAGGACGCTGATGACGCGGAAAAAGATTGCGCCGCGTGATGTACAAATCCTTGCGCCAAAAATAGAGAAACCGCCAAACAGCTTCCCCTAGCACTCAACCTATCACAGTTATTATGGGAATCAACTCGCCATGAGTAAGACTGCCGGGGCTGCAGCCTCCATCGATATCCTGTATTCCAGCGCCACGACCGAGTTCGCCCAATGGGAGGTGGTCAAGGACATCGTCGATGAGTGTATGGCGCTGATGCTCAATTATCGGCAGTCGGGACATCCCGGGGGATCCTTCTCGAAGGCACACACGTTCCTGGCGACGCTGCTCTCCGGCGCAATGCGTTTCGACCTGCTGCGGCCCTGGCTCACCTATGCCGACCGCTTCGTGCTCTCGGCCGGGCACACGGTCCCCCTCTTGTATGGAAGCCTGGCGGTGCTGAACGAGATCGCCCGGATCCGGGCCGCGGCGGGCGAGGCGCGTTTTGTGTTTCCCGATGGCGGACGCTGGGCGCTGACCCACGAGGACCTGGTCGGACTGCGCCATCGCGGCGGCTTGCCCGGACACGCCGAAATGGCCGGCAAGACGCTGTTCCTGAAATCGAACAGCGGACCTTCCGGGCACGGCATGCCGCCGGCTGCGGGCGAGGCGCTTGCGCTCAAGCTGGCTGGCGCCTCGGAGGTCAAGGTATTTGCGATTGAGGGCGAAGGTGGCTTGACGCCCGGCGCATCGCACGAGACGAAGAATTCTGCCTGGGGGCTGGGTCTGTCGAACCTCGTTTTCCTCGTCGACTGGAACGACTTCGGCATCGACGACAATCCCATCTCCTCAGTCGTCCACGGCAGCCCTGCGGATTGGTTCGCGCCCTATGGCTGGCGCGTGCTGGGTACTGAATAGTGTTCAAACTGG
>JAJZUN010000007.1 GCA_021848555.1 Pseudomonadota bacterium
CCCGCACCCGCGCCGGCCGCGGGCGCGCTCGCGGGCGGCCATGTGGACGCGGTGCTGGCCAATTATTCGGAAGTCGCGCAGCACATCCAGTCCGGGAAAGCCCGCGCCATCGCGGTCACCTCGGCGGAGCGCACCGACACGCTGAAGGAGGTGCCGACCGTGTCCGAGTCGGGCTATCCCGGCTTCGAAGCGACCGCCTGGTTCGGGCTGGTGGCCACCGGCGGCAGCCCGCCGGCCGCGATCGCCCGCCTCAATGCCGAGGCGAACAAGGCCTTGAAAATGCCCGATGTGCGCGAGAAGCTGATCGCGCAGGGCATGTATCCGGTGGGCACCACGCCGGGGGAGTTCGATGCGCACATACGTTCCGAGATCGTGAAGTACGGCAAGGTGATCAAGGATTCGGGCATCAAGGTCGAATGAGGGGTGCGCGGCGCTGACGCCGCTGCGGACTCATCGATTAACCACGCAACAGCATGAGGAGCCAGTACGGCCATGCCTATCGTTGATCGCATCGCTTCGATGCACGCAGAGCTGACCGGCTGGAGGCGCGACCTGCACGCGCACCCGGAACTCGGCTTCGAGGAAACGCGCACCTCCGACCTGGTTGCGGCGAAACTCGCAGCGTTCGGCTGCGAAGTGCACCGCGGCCTGGGCAAGACGGGTGTGGTCGGCACGCTGCGCGCCGGCAGCGGCGCGCAAGGCGCAGCGGGCACGATAGGGCTGCGCGCGGACATGGACGCACTGCCGATCGAGGAGACGGGCGGCCGCGAGCACGGGTCGCGCCATCAGGGAAAGATGCACGCCTGCGGCCACGACGGACACACCGCCATGCTGCTCGGCGCGGCGCGCTATCTGGCTGAGACGCGCAACTTCGACGGCACGGTGCATTTCATTTTCCAGCCGGCGGAGGAAGGCCTGGGCGGTGCCCGCGCGATGGTCGATGAAGGCCTGTTCGAGAAGTTTCCGTGCGAGGCCATTTTCGGCATGCACAACCGGCCCGGGCTGCCCATCGGGCGGTTCGCAGTGCGCGCAGGGCCGATGATGGCGGCGGGCGCGTTCTTCGACATCCACGTCACCGGCAAGGGCGCGCACGGCGCGCGGCCGGAAACCGGGATCGATCCGGTGATGGTGGTGGCGCACATTGCGATCGCGCTGCAGACCATCGTATCGCGCAATGCGCCGCCGCTGGAGACGGCGGTGCTGTCGGTGACCAAGATCCACGCCGGCGACGCGTACAACGTGATTCCGCAGACTGCCCGGCTTGCCGGCACGGTGCGCGCGTTTTCGCGCGAGGTGATGACGCTGATCGAGACCTCGATGCGACGCATCGCCAAGGGCCAGGCGGAAAGTTTCGGCGCAACGGCCGAGGTGGAATTCAGACTCATGTTTCCGCCCACGGTCAACGATGCGCGCGAAGCCGATTTCGCCGCCGGCATCTGCGCCGAACTGGTGGGCGCGGACCACGTGAATCGCAATCCGCCGCTGCTCATGGGTTCCGAGGACTTTTCCCTGATGCTGGAAAAAGTCCCGGGGTGTTATATCAACATCGGCAACGGCGCGGGCGAGGGCGGCTGCGATCTGCACAACCCGGGCTACGACTTCAACGACGCGGCGCTGCCCCTGGGGGCGAGTTTCTTCGCGCGGCTGGTGGAGACGCGGCTGGCCAAACGGCCGGCCTGATACCGCCGCGACGGCCGGCAGGGCGCCGGCCGGGCTGGTTCGCGAACTGGCTGAAGAAGCCCGTCGCTATTGGTTCTGCAGGCTATTTACCCGCTGGCTTGCGGGCGCGCACGAAGGCGCTCATGAATTTGCCGTCGACCTGGGAGGCGACCGCGTCCACGGCTATGCCCTGTGCGGCGAGAAACTGGCGCGCGTCCTCGACCTGGTAGATGCGGGTCGGCTCGATGGCGATGTCGTCGAAGCCGGCCGCGGCCAGTTTCGCGGCGTAGTCGGTATCGCGCAGCGCGCCGGCGACGCAGCCTATCCACAATTCGACGCTCTTGCGGATCGCCGCGGGAATCTCGCCGGTGACCACCACGTCCGAGACCGCAAAGCGCCCGCCCGGCTTGAGCACGCGAAACGCCTCGCGCAGCACCCGGTCCTTGTCGGCCGACAGATTGATCACGCAGTTGGAAATGATTACGTCGACCGTATCGTCCGGCAGCGGGATGTTCTCGATCTCGCCTTTCAGGAATTCGACATTCTCCACGCCGGCTTTGCGCTGGTTGGCGCGCGCCAGCGCCAGCATTTCATCGGTCATGTCCAGGCCGTAGGCCTTGCCGGTCGGGCCGACGCGCCGGGCCGACAGCAGCACGTCGATGCCGCCGCCCGAGCCCAGGTCGAGCACGATCTCGCCGGGGTGCAACTGCGCCAGCGCCGTCGGATTGCCGCAGCCCAGCGAGGCCTGCAGCGCCTGCTCCGGCACCTCGCCGCTTTGCTTTGTGCTGTAGAGATTGGAGGTGATCGGGTCGCAACTGCCGCCGGCGGCAAGGGCCGGCGCGCAACAGGATGAGCTCGAACCTTGAACCTTCAGGGCAAACTGGCCGTACTTGGTCTTGACGACTTCCTTGATGTCTTCAGCGCTCATGTCGTTTCTCCTTTCCCGGATCGGAACCGAAAAGATTCGGGCTGCCGTTCGAACCGCCGTTATAGCGTGGAAGTATAGTCGGCCATGACCGGCCGCGGCGGCGCAGGTTTCGGCTTCTGTTCCGTGCCCACCGTGACGAAGCAAAGCGGCTGCTCATGCGCGCCCAGCGCGAACAGCGACCGCATCTGCCGCGAGTACAGTGCCCTGCCGCTCGACAGCCCCGCGCCGAAGCGCATCGCCTGCGCGGCGAGCAGCATGTTCTGAATGGCGCAGCCCGCGGAAACGATGCGTTCCTGCGGATGAGCAGGACCCAGTTCCGGATCGAGGCGGGCGACCACCAGGATCAGGAACGGGCCGCGGAACGCTTTCGACCTCGCATCCTGCTTCTGCGCCTCGGTTGCTTCGCCGTCGCGCTCGACCAGCGCTTCGGCAAAGGCCGCGCCCAGAAGATGGCGCCGCTCGGGCGGGATGACGATCAGGCGCCATGGATTCAATCGACCGTGATCGGGCGCTGCGCCCGCTGCGCTCAGAATTGTCGCGATCTGCCCGCTGTCGGGCCCCGGATCGCCCAGACGTTTGGGCGACACGTGCTGGCGTGAATGGATCAGCGTCAGCGCAGCATCCAGCACTTCCTGGTCGATGATCGAATCCATGTCGGTCAATAGTTGGACTTGGGTCGCTTAGTGGATCTAGCTATCCACCGGTCTTGCTCATTACGCGAATGATTTTCCCTGGCGATTCACGAAACGCATGGCGTTGCGGTTTCAGTTCGATGGCGGTGCGTATTGCGGCTTCGATCCGATCTTCGCTTGCTCCTGAGCGAAGCAGTCGGCGGAAATCGAACTTTTCGTCCCGACCCAGGCACAGGTACAAGCGGCCTTCGACGCCAAGTCTGACGCGGTTGCACGTTTCGCAAAAATGTTGCGAGATTGGCGTTATAAAACCGACACTAAACCGGCCGTCTCTGGATTGCAGATAACGCGCGGGCCCGCCTCCGGGGATCAGCGCATCGACCAGACCGAATCGCTCCTGCAGGCGTTGCCGGACGGGTTGCAGATCGAGGTGGCCGGCACTTCGGCACGTGCCTCCCATAGGCATGGTTTCAATGAGACGCATGACGAATCCACGGTCCATGCAAAACGCCGCCATGTCGTCGATTTCGTCATCGTTGACGCCGGGCATCACCACCATGTTGATCTTGATCGGAGCAAGACCCGCGCGCTTTCCCGCCATCAGACCGAAAATGATCTGGTCGAAGCAGTCCCGCCCGGTGATGCGCGCGATGCGCTTGCGCCGGAGCGAGTCGAGACTCACGTTGATGCGTGTCAACCCAGCGTGCTTCAGGGCGCCTGCGTGTTTATCGAGTTGAGTCGCGTTTGTGCTCAAGGAGAGTTCGTCGATGCCACGCAGGCGGTGCAGCCGGGCGACCAGTTGCGGGAGATCTCGGCGCAGCAGAGGCTCGCCTCCGGTAATCCTTACCCGGTGAACGCCAAGCTTTGCGAATATCGCCAACAGCCGCTCGATCTCGTCGAAATTCAGCCAGTTGGCCGGCTCCTCGAACCCGCAAAAGCCCTTGGGCATGCAATAGCCGCAGCGCAGGTCGCATCGATCCGTGACCGAAAGCCGGAGGTAGTCGATCCGGCGCCCAAAGCGGTCGGCAAGGAGTGCAGGTGGTTGATCAGTTGCCATGCAAGGTATTCCCCACGCTCATCCCATCATCGCATGGCGCTGGCGGCAGGTTGGGCACAGCTTCAGACGTTCGACGCCCTCTGTGCCAAGCACGGGGTGGCCCTTGATCCGCTCCAGACTGGAGGCGAGCAGTTGCCGGCTGATGAAGGGCGTGCCGCATTCGGTGCAGCAAAACAATTCGTCCTCATGCAGCACTCGCGCTTCGCTGCGTGCGGCCGCGTCGGCCATGAAACGCGGATGTAGCGTAACCGCGTGTTCGGGACATCCAACGTCGCACAGCCCGCACTGCACGCAGCTTGCTTCGATAAAGCGCAGCCTGGGTACCGGCTCCGGTTCCGCGACGAAAGCCGCGACCGGGCACAGATTGGCGCAGGCGAAACAAAGCGTGCACTTCGCGTGCTCCACTACGACTTCGCCAAAGAGCATCCCCGGCGCTAACATAACCGACGCCATCGCGCCGTCTACCGCAGCGTGCAGCGCATCGAGTGCAGCGAGTAGCGACGGCCGCTTGGCCCCGATGTTTTCGGCCGCAGCCCGTTCGCCCTGGTCACTCATGACGCTTGTCCGTTGCGGCATGGCGTCGATGGTTGCGGCGAGCGCTTCCGACGCAACCAGCGCCAGGCCCAAGGGCGAAACGCCGATCGCGCCAAGCAGAATGCAGGCTGCGGCGATTTCACGCGCCAGCAACGCTTGCTCTTCCAGAGTGGCATTTTTGTTGCGAACCACCACCACGCCTGCGGCGCCCAGTGCGAGCGCCTCGAACCAGAGTTCTTCACCGAAGGCCGGAAGTGCGTCGATCTGCAATGTGCGTGCCCGGGCAGGCAGACGGGCCGCTTCAATCGCGGCGCGCGCCGCCGGAACATGGACGACGATCACCGGCGCCGGATAGCCTTCGCTTCGGGCTGCGTCGAGCAAGCGCCGCAACGCTGCCCGCAGCGCCGCAGGCGACGGCCGGTTGAAGGACAGCGCACCTGTTGGACAGGCAAGCGCGCAACTCGCGCAGCCCTGGCAAAGCCGGGTATCGAGCGCCACGAGGTCGCCCGCAGAGCGAAGCGCCTCCGCCGGGCACACGCTCAAACACTGAGTGCAGCCGCGCAACCCCTTCGCGCCATGCGTGCAAAGTGATGCGTCGTAATCGACGAACTTCGGTTTGGCAAAACGTCCGACGAGACGACGAAGTTCGTCCAATGCTCCTGCAAGCGCCGCCTGATCACCTTGCGGCGCGAAATAGCCGAGCGGAGCGATGCTGCCCGAAACGAGCGGTTTTCCGGACAGGTCCAGTACGAGATCAAAGCTCCCGTCCGCATTCGGGCTGAATTTTCCGATGTCAGCCGAACCGCCGCCGGGCGTCGCCGCCTGGGCGCGAAAAGCGCCGAACACACCGGAGAGCGAAACAACGCGCCCGCCCACCACCGTGATGCTCGCACCTCCGGAGTTGAACTCGGTAAACCCCGGCGCAAGCGCCACAACCTTCATTGACCCGGCAAGCGCGCCGGCTGCCGTGGCGATCGCCGGCCCGTCGCCGATGACCAGTACCACGCCACGCGATTCGAACACGACCACGTCCGGCGCGACGCTCGCATTGGAGGCGAGCGGGGAAAGCGCGGCGAGGCAGAGGGACGCGGTCACGGCTTGGCTTGGCGTTTGGCGCGGACGCCCGGTCAGGTGGCCGTCTGATCGAGGAGCAGCGCGACATCCTCGCGATCCACCAGGCACGCCCTGCCGATCAGGGACACGGCCGCGCGATAGAACGGCGTCTGTGCTGCCTGCGCGAGACGTTCGCAATGCTGCGGAACCCACGCGAGCAGGTGCTCATCCAAAAAACGCCGCTCGCGCTCGACCCAGCCTGCGGCCGCTGCGCGATCGCTGGCCTGCCACGCTTCCATTTCCTGGTAACAGGCGAGCGAAAGGAAGCGCAACTCGGCGCCGAGATGGTCGGGCGGGCCTGCATCGGGAGCAGGTGCATCGAAGCCGGCCTCGCGATAGGCGGCTTCGACCGCGACGGTCGAATCCCCCATCAGGCGCGACTCCAGGGCTACGGATTCGAACGGCGCGGGAACCTTATGGCGTTTGGCAACCCCGCTAAAGAGCCGGGTGTAGTCGACTTCCATTGCTTCGAGCGCCTTCGCGTCGCCGCGTGCCACGCGAACCGCTGCGCCTAGTCGCTCGACTTCATCGGCCAGCGGTTCAGTCGGGGTACCCACCTCTGCGGCGGGAAGCAGCGTCGAGTCCAGTTCCGCCAGCAGCGCAGCGTCCGGACGTTGCAGAACCAGCCGCGCAAGCAACCAGTAAGTCCGGCTGCGGCGTGCGGCCGATTCCGCCAGCGCCGCCTGCATCAACGCGCTACAACGCCGTACCAGGCGGGTTTGCTGCCTTCTTTATGGCAGGCTAGGCAAAGCTGTCGATCGACGACCTTGGCGCGCGGCACCTGCAGGAGAACGTCCCCTTGCTCCGACTTGTGGCAGGTGCCGCAGTCCATGGCCAGTTTCTTCGTGTGAAGCTGATGGAAGCGGCCGTTCTGCGCCAGCGATTTCTTCGCGGGCGCTTTTCCAGAACCCTGTGTCGCACTTTGGACCGGCATGGCGGCGAGGGCCAGACCCATGACCAAGAATGCAATATATCGCTTCATGATTTCGCTCCTTGCTCGATCACGTAATAGACCTGTGGGCCAGTGCCGAACTGCTGGCGCAACTGCGTCGCACCGGTCGCCTTGATGCGCTGCGCGACCTCGGATTTGGGATCGTCGATATCACCAAACATCCTTGCCTGAACCGGACAGACGATATCGCAGCTTGGCGTATAGGCCTGGTCCTTGCCGATGCGGTCGGTCTTGCCGTCGGCCACTGCCTGTTCCAGCTTGTGCGTGCAGAATGTGCACTTTTCGGCGGTCTTCTGCTTCTTGCGATGAGTCGGATGCCGATCCGCGTCGGCAATGGTCTCCGCGCCATTCTTGCCCTTGCCCGGATATAGCGGTTTCACTTCCTTATTCAGATGCGGGACGCCATACGGGCACACCGCCGCGCAATAGCCGCAGCCGATGCATTTGTTGTAGTCGATCAGCACTACGCCGAACTGGTTCTTGCTGATGGCTTTGGCCCCAACTGAATCACAGGCCGCCTTGCACGAGGGCCGCTCGCAATGCATGCAGTTCAAAGTATTGTAGATTTTCTTCACGCCCGGGTAGGTACCGACCTCGTACTCAAGCATCGAGTTCCAAGGTGCCTCAGGGGTGAAGTAATTCTCGGCAGCGCAGGCGGCAAGGCAGGCCCTGCAGCCCATGCAGCGTTTTTGGTCTATCAGTCTTACGAACTTGGTCATAGTCGCGTGCTCCCTTTATGCCTTGGACAGCTTGCACTTGGTATCATTGAACGAGTTGTGCCCGGAGATCAGGTCCGGGTGGTACTCCAGCACCTGGTTGATCCAGGTGCCGTTGCGCGCCGCCGGAGCAAGACCGGGACTGAACGTTCCATAGTGGTAAGACACGGCGATGGTGTCCGGCCGTATGCCTTCGTCCACTTGTGCGGTGCCTTTCACCTTGCCCACGCGCGTCTCTATCATCACCGAATCACCCGACTTGATGCCCAGTCGCTTGGCCGCAGCGGTATTAATTTGTACGTAGTTCGTCGCCGCGTCGGGGCCGAGCGCCTGGTTGAGAATTGCATTGTTGGCGGTGAAGCCGGATTGGTTGCGATACATGCGCTTGTGCGTGATGACGTAGAACGGATAATCCTTCGCTTCGCGATGCGGCGTCGGGAAAGCATGATCCTTCGTCGGCAGCGGGGCGTAGGCGATCTTGTACTGCGCCGGGTCGATTTTCGCGAGCTTGTTTTTCTTCGCGATCGCTTCGACCTTGAAATACGATTCGATCAATTGATCGGCGTAGAACTTGATTTTCGGTTTGCCCGGGCCCTTGAACTTGGCCTCTGCGCCGCCCAGGTACTTGCTCTTCGCGTTCTTCTTCTTGCCTACAAAGCCCTGCTCCAGCGCGACCGAGAATTCCTTCTTGGTCTTGTCGGCCCAGATCACTTCCACTCCCTCGCGCGTCGTGTAATCGCGACCCGGCTTGAATTTGACCTCTTTCAGTCCCCACGCCTTGTTGCATTCTTCGGCAAACTTGTCGCGAAGATTCAGCCGCTTCATCAGTTCAGCCATGATGGTGAAGGCGTCGTGCTCCAGGTCGTAGGGGTTGGTCATCGGCTGGCGAATCGCATTGTGCCCGGTGTCCGGCGTGCTCCGCGTCGGGGCGTAGTGCCACGATTCAAGATAGGTTTTGTCCGGCAGGACGATATCTGCATACCAGCAGGTTTCGCTCATGACGACGTCGATCGCCACGTTGTAGGTCTTCGTCAGACCTTCAAACTGCCGCCACGCGTCCGGGATCGATACCGCCCGGTTGGTACCGTAGAAAATCTGCATCTCGGGCGTGTACTCGAGACCCCAGGCCTGCGGCTCCTGCACCGTTAGGTTGGGCGTCTGCGCGATGTGGTGGTTCGCGTAGGGGAAAAACACGCTTTGTGCCAAATCGGCGCGCTTGGGCGGGTATTCGCATTTGCTCACGCCAAAGTACTCGGGATGGTGGTAAGGGCCACCCAGTATCAAGCCGCCCACCGCGTCGATCGAACCGACCAGCATGTTGAGGATCAGCCCGCCGCGCCAGCCTTGAACGCCGTATTCCTTGGCCGACAGCCCACGGAAGGTGTACGCCACCGCCGGGCGGTAACGCAGCTTCTCGCCCTCGATCACGATGGTGTCGCCGATGCGTGCTTCCTTCGCGAACAGGTGCGCCAGACGCACGATAGTCGCGGCCGGCACGCCCGCCACTTCTTCCGCATACTGCGGTGTGATGTCCTTGATGCCCTCGGCAAGCACCGTGAACGCGGTGCGCATCGGTTTGCCGCCGACCGTGTAGCTGCCTTTCAGGGCGGGCTTGACGCCAGCGACGTAAGGCTTGGCCGAGCCCGTTGCCGTGTCCCACACCAGCGGGGTCTTGCCATCCTGGTCCAGCGCGATAAGGCCGCCCGCGTCGACCAATTGCGGCGCATTGGTGAATTCGACCAGGAAGGGCTCGTCGACGGTATTCGCGTCGATGAGCACTTTCGCCATGGCCAGGATCATGACGATGTCCTTGCCCGGACGCACCGGCACCCACTCGTCCGCCTTGCCCGCAACGCCTGAGAGCCGCGGCTCGATGACGATCGTTTTCATCCCCTGCTCGCGGCTCATCGCCGATTGCCAGTCGAGCCAGCGCGACGCCTGCTCGCCTTCATGGTAGTTGGCGCCGAAATTAAGCAGCAGTTTCGAATACTTGAGGTCCGGCAGGATGCCGTGATTGGCCCAGGTCAGTTCGTCGGCCACGTGCCGCGCGGCTTCGCAGGCGGTGGTTCTGTGCACCATGTTCGGCGTGCCGAACGCCTTGGTGAACGCCTTGCAGAACTGATCGCCTACCAGGTATTTGCCCTGGCCGTGCTGCCACACGAGTTTGGACGGGTTATCCGCGTGTATTCGCGCCAGCCGCACGGTAATCTCGTTGAACGCCTCCTCCCAACTGATCTCGACCCATCTCGGATCCTCGTCCCGGCCTTTCTTCGGATTGGTGCGCTTGAGCGGCTTTTTAAGTCGATAGGGATCATAGGTGTTGTACATCCCCGAAGCCCCTTTGGGGCAGATGCCGTGGTTGTAGTACTCGGCGCGCGCGGCGTCGGGATAGATGGTGCGCACGACACCGTTGACGACGGTGGCGTCAATGCCGCAGAAATTAGGGCAGATCGCACAGCCCGACTTGAAGTGCTTGACCTCAAGCTTGCGCGCCCCCGCCTTCGCAGGGGCCTTCGCCTTTTTCGCGGCCTGCGCAATGACGTCCAGGCTCACTCCCGACGCGGCCACCCCGCCCGCCGCGCCCATGCTCTTCAAAAAGCCCCTTCTGCTGAGTTCCATGCAAGCCCCCGTTGATCAAATATTTGGATTCAGGACGGATATCCCTTCAAGCTCTTGTCGATTCGGGCGCGTTCCAGTCGACCAGAAACACTTTCCCGGAGATATCCCACGATAGGAGTCTAGAGGCCCGGCCAGACGCCTCGTTTGATCTACGTCAAATTGCTCAACCAAACCTTGGATTGCGGTCCGCATGTGTTACCGCCGCGTAACACTTTCGAACGAGCGCAGGTTGGCGAAGAAGTTTCGCCGCCTAAATGGTTCTTGCGCGCGCATTGTGCCGTTACGCAATACGCAGGGACGCTCTATTTAAGCCCCTGACGCAAGCAGAACAACCTCTGGATTGAAAGTTCACTACTCGGCACCGGCTCTGGTCCGGAGCCGGCGCAGGTCTTATCCATCGCTGCTCGCGGGGATTCCGAGCCGCTTCATTCTCTCCCAAAGATTCTTGCGACTGATACCCAAGGCCGTCGCGGCGCGTGTGATGCGACCGTGTCCGTCGTGCGCCGCCAGCACGCGTATGATGTACTGGCGTTCGAAAATCCTGAGATGCTCGTCCAGAGTATCGCTTGTCGTGTCGAATGCCGACGGAAGTTCTTCAAACAAGGCTTCCGGCTGCAGCGCGCCTTGCGCGCCAAGCAAGCACGCGCGCTCGATTGCGCCTTTCAATTCACGCACATTGCCCGGCCAGGGATACTCCAGCATCAGATGTTCGGCACGCGTCGATAGCGACTTCACGCTGGTGCGCCGCGCAGCCGCCTCGTCATCGAGAAATCGCTTTGCCAGCCACAGGATATCTTCCTTGCGCTCGCGCAGGGGCGGAAGATGAAGCCGTACTACATTGATGTAGTAGTAAAGGTCTTCACGAAACTCGCCCCGCGCCACCATTTTCCGGAGATCCTGCTGCGTGGCGCAAACGATGCGCAGATCGACCGGTATGCGCGTTTCGCCGCCCATGCGGACAACCATGCGCTCCTGAATCACGCGCAGCAATCTGCCCTGCAGCGCAAGCGGCACGTCGCCGATTTCGTCCAGGAACAAGGTTCCGCCGTGCGCAAGTTCGAACGCGCCCTTGCGCAGGCGGACTGTGCCGTCCGGTCCCGGTCTTTCCTGGCCGAACAGTTCTGCCTCCAGCGCGCTTTCGGCGAAAGCGCCGCAATTGAGCGCAATGAACGGCCGCGAACCGTCCGCGTACCTATGCCGATGGAGCGCGAACGCAAGCCGTTCCTTTCCGACGCCCTGCTCGCCGGTGATAAGCACATTGCTCCAGGTCGAACCCAGCTTCACCAGCGTCGCCTCCAGCTGCCGCATCATCGGTGATACGCCGAATTGTGCGCCCTGGCCTTCCGGCCCTATGGCGCCGGTCAGGCTGCGGATCTTTCCCAGCAGCATTTCGATTTCAAATGGCTTGGTGATGTAGTCGGTAGCGCCGAGCTTGAGCACTCTAACCGCTTGGTCGATCTCGCCGTAGCCGGTAATGAACAGATAAGGAGGCAACGGCGCCACCACCCGCGACAGATTTGCAAACAGCGCCTCTCCCGACAAGTCCGGCAGGCGAATGTCGCTGAGCACTAGGTCGTAATGCCGGCGCGGCATTTCCAGCAAGGCCTCTGCGCCCGAGCGGAACCAGTCGCAGGCGTATCCCTCCAGTTCGAAGCGGTCTGCAAGCGCCTCTCCGACGATCTCGTCGTCCTCGATCAGACACAGCCGGGGCCGAACCGCGGTACTCATCGAGGCGTGCTAAGCGGAATAGTGACCTTGAATGCAGTCCGGCCAGCGCCATCGTGCGCTTCGCTTTCCACCGCGATGTTGCCGCCGAGTTGGCGCACGATCTGATAGCACACCCAGAGTCCCAGACCATGGCCATGCGCGTCCTCGTTGGCAAAGGGCTCGAACAGGTGGGCGGTTTGCATGTCCGTTAGAACTCGCCCGCCATTAATCACGACGATTGATAGTGTCGTGTCGACAGTCCTAAGCTCCACGCTGACTTCGCCCCCCGGCTCGGATGCCTGGACTGCGTTAAGCAGCAAATTGATCAGCACCTGCCGCACCGAGGACGACGGCAATGACAGTGGGTCCTTCAATTGGCTATCCCAGCGCAGGCTCACGCCCTGCTCGCGCGCTTGTGGTTCGATCAAGGTACGCACGTCTTCCGCGTCCTGAGGCAGGAGATCCCGGCTTTTCACCTTCGCCTCCACCAGCAGAGCGCCGACCGTATCTTTGATCTGCATCAGGCCGCGCTCGAGCAGCGTCAGGGTCTTCAGCGTGCGTGGGCTGAGGTCGTCATGATGGCGCAGGGTGTTGAGCGCCGTCAGCATGCCGACCAGTGGATTGTTGACCTCATGCGCGATTCCCGCCGTCAAGCGGCCGATCGCTGCAAGACGTTCGGAGTGGATCATCTGGCCCTCGATTTGCGCTTTCTCGCGCAATTGCTGCAGGGTTCGGTTGTAGGCGTTGTACAGCCGTCCGAGCTCGTCCTGATAGACGTAGAGTTCGGGCGCAAGATCGTCCGGGAGGCGCTGCCCCAGTTCCTCCATGCGTTCGGTCAGCCGCACCAGCGGAACGGCTGTGCGCTGACCCCAGTACCACCCTATCGGCAGCAACAGCACGATTACCAGGAACGCGATCAGCGCCGCCTGTCCGGCGCTTTTCTGGAAACGCGAGCGCAGCATTCTTTTTGAGTAGATCTGCACCAGGGTTCCGAGGTGCGCATGTTCTTCGCGGATCGGCGTGGCCACAAACAAATGATCCGACCCCTCCGGCTCTAACACCCTGGTTTCCAGGCCCGCCTGCGAGATGATCCCGGCCAAGGACGCAAACTCGTGCGATAGCTGACTGAAATCGGCCAGCATCGGCAGACGCTCCGGATTCGTGGAGACATACACCTTCCCCTGAGGGTCTAGCACCACAAGGGATTCCGCTTGCCCCGGGCTGTCTCCGGATTCGCGGTCGAACGGCGCCTTGATGATCTCGTACGCTCGCCATACTTGATCATGCAGGATCGCCGAAAACAGGGTGGCCGCCATAGTCCGGCCCTGGGTCATGGCATCGCGCAGTAGATCGTTCTTCAGCTCCCCGTAGGAGCGCAGCAGCAGCGTGCTCGAAATGATTATGGCGGTACCGACGATCAGCAGGCTTCCCCACAGAGGCACTTTGTAACGAAAGCTCAGATTCAGCAGGAAGCGCATCGATAGCCTTGAGCTACTTCAGAATAAGGGAAGTATCCTCTCAAACGTCCCGGATCAGGGGCCGGTGCAGCAATTCCTAAACGGCCCGCGAACATCAGCCCTCACCGAACTCACGTATCATCTCGGCCACATCATCGTAAAGATTGGGGATCCCATGAATGAAGCCATTAAGATTGAGGAGTTGCAGCAGCGCATCACCTCGCGGATCCTGGCGCATCCCAATCAGCATGTCTTGCACGGCAGAGTAATCCTCTTGCGCCACTCCTAGACGGGCAACGAAGGGCGGGAAACCGAACTCGGGCGACTGGCTCACCGGGAAGGTACGGCCCGTAATTTCCGGTTTGAGCGTGTTCAATGAATCCCACACGTAGCCATCTACCGAGCCGCCATGCGCGAGCCCGTCAGCCACGGCCTCGATGAGCTTACTGTGCGAATAGGTGAAGAACGTTTTTGAGAAGAATTTCTCCGGATCCTCGCCCATCTTGCGCAATTGGTAACGAGGAACAAGATGTCCCGTGAGCGAATAGGGATCGGCGTAAGCAAATACTTTTCCCCGCAACTGCGACAGGCTTTTGATATGCCGGTTTTTTGCCGAGACGATCAAATAGGCGCGATAAAATGGTCGCGCTCGATAAAGCGGCACTGCTACCAAGCGCAGCTGCTGTCTAAGGTAGACATAGGGATAGGAGCAGATCCAGGCAAAATCGAGCTGCTCCAGCCGCAGCAGGTCCATGGTTTCGCGGTAACTGTCGCGCTGCACGATTTCAACCGGCCGGTTGAGCTTCGCCTCCATGTATCCACGCCAATCGGCCAGCAGGCCATACTGCGTATGCAGGAACGCCGGGGTCATGCCCACGCGCAAGGCTTTGGCCGAGAACGCCGGACGCGGCGGCATCATGGCCAAAGCGGCGCAGGCTCCTAGAAAAGTCCTACGTGTCAGTTTCATCCTTGCGTTCTCTAGCATGCCTCCGGGGGCGTATTATCGCATTCCCGGGTTCGGCTAAGAATGCCTGAGCCGACACCTCTGAGAGCCAGTATCCATGCGGCTTCCAGACACATTTACCTCTGGGAAGCCCGTCTTATCACAGGGTCGGAACAGCTATGGTTACGGCCGACGGCGTTCCGAATTCCGGTGTCGCGGTGAGCAAACCAACAGACGTGCGTCACAGTCAAAGCTGCGCTGCGGCCCAACGCACGATATCCTGAGCCGACATCGCTCCCGCCTGCCGCGCCACTTCACGCCCGCCTTTGAATAGCGCAAGGGTGGGAATGCTGCGGATGGCGTATTGGGCGCCGAGCGCCTGTTCCGCTTCGGTGTCCACCTTGGCCAGGCGCACGCGGGGTTCGAGGATGCCGGCGGCTTGGACGAACTGCGGCGCCATCATTTTGCACGGGCCGCACCACGGTGCCCAGAAATCCACCAGCACCGGGATGTCGTTGCGCTCGATATGCTTGGCAAAGGTGGCTGCGCTCAGTTCCATCGGGTGAGCGGTGAACAGAGGCCGGTGGCATTTTCCGCAGTTGGGCGCCTGCTCCAGTTTTGCGGCTAGTACGCGGTTGACCGCGTTGCAGTGCGGACAGACGAGATGCAGTGAATCGTTCATGAGCTTCAATCGTTTGGTGTGACTTCGAAATAGCTGGGGGCGACATCGTCCAAAATCAAATGCCCATCGATCTGCGGCACCACGACCACTGGCGCGAAACCGCCACCCGGGGTGCGGAAATTGGTGGTCTGGCCGGAGTACATGCGCGCCGCGAGGAGCAGGACTTTGCCGTCGTAGGTGTAGGCGCGCACATCGAATTTCAGATCCGCCTGCACGCCGTCGACCTCGGTCGCGCGTTCGCCCGGCGGCACCAGCGCCTGGGCGACGAAGTCCCCGGCGAGGATCTCGCCCCAAACCCGGCGTGTGAGTTTGTCCCCGCGGTAGGCCGCCTTGCCGCTGTAGCCCGCTACCGGCTTGAAGAACAGGCGGCGGCGATTGGCCCAGAGTTCGCCGGCGCGCTCCGCCGTCACCATCCGGGTCTGCGGCACGACCGCCTTGAGCAAATCGCGATCAGCCTCGGACGCGCCCCATGCGGCCAGCAACGCAGCGTCGCTCAGGGCGATGAGGTTGCGCTTGTCCGAGTGCAGCGCATGCGCGCGCGGGTGCGGGGTCAGCACGACCGCACCGGCCTCGTACGCGTCGCTCAAAGCCCGGTGTCCGGGTTCTGAAAAATAGAAATCGGTCAGCCGGTTGTAGACCATGTCCACCACCGTGCCCTGGTGCCAGAGCTTGCCCTCGCGCCACTCGAGCTCGCTCGGATCGGCGATGCTGGCGGCAACCCCATGACGCCGGAATAGTTGCTGCACCAACTCGAATTCCGGCGCCAGATACTGCGCGGCAGGTTCATCGTTCACGATCGCAAGCGAACCCATGGGCGCAGCGCCGCGCTGCAGCCGCCACTCGGCGACGAACATGTCGAAGAACGCCTGCTCTCGCGTGTGCAGTTCGGTGTCCGGCATGAAGGCCCAATTCATGGCCTCGCAACAAGAGCGCTGCGCGCGCGCCAGTGCTGTGGTGAGCAAGGCGCCGCCGGCATTGGTGTTGATCTCGATCAGGTGCGGTCCCTGCGGACCGAGGTGAAAATCGTAGCCCATGAACGCGCCCGCCGGGCCGAACGCATGTTGCGCGATCGCGGGCGCGCGCGACAGGGCCGCTGCCTGGTATTGAGGCAGGGCAATGACGCGCTCGATCGCTGCCACCGTGGCCGCGATGGTGGCTGCCATCGCGGGTGACACAAATACCACCGTCGATGAAAACAGGTGCGGCCGCGTCTGCAGGATGCGCTGTGCCATGCCGGCGAGGCTGGGATCGCTTTCGAGTTGCTCGCGCAAGCGCTCGGCGTTCAGGGTGCGGCAATAGCACCACTTGTTCAGGCCTTCGACCAGGTTCATATCGGACAGCGGGCCGTGGTTCAGGGATGTGATTGCTTCGATGGTGTGGGGAGGATGCGCAGGCGTGTGCCCGGTTCGTGCCGCCGGTACGGGGCCATCAGGGTGTAGTCTGGTCATCTGATCTGCGGGATGGTGTTCAGGCCTGCCCGGCGGCCAGCCACTGCGCGATTTTGTCGCGGCTGGGCACGCCGCCTGCATGCACCACCTTGCCGTCTATCACCACGCCCGGCGTGGACATGATGCCGTAGCGCATGACCTCGCGCAATTCCTCGATTTTCTGCAGGCTGACGGCGACACCCTTGGCCTTTGCCACCTCCTCGATCAGCGCGATGGTGGTGCCGCAGTTGCCGCAGCAGCCGGTGCCGAGCACCTTGATTTGTTTCATGACGGACTCCTCGTTGTGATTAGAGAACGGCGTTGAACACGTAGCCCACGATCAGGATGCCCGTGGCGACCACGCCGACAAATGTGGCGATCAGGCGGATCTTGAGCACCTTGCGCAGGATGGTCATCTCGGGCAGCGAGAGGGCGATCACGCTCATCATGAACGCGAGCACCGTTCCCAGCGCCGCGCCCTTGGCGAGCAGCGCCTGCACGATAGGGATGATGCCGGCCGCGCTGCTGTACATGGGCACGCCGATCACCACCGCAAGCGGCACCGCCCACCAGGCGTCCTTGCCCATGAACGAAGCCATGAAGTCCTGCGGCACATAGCCGTGTATGCCCGCGCCGATCGCGATGCCGCCGACGATGTAGGGCCAGACCCGGCCCACGATTTCGCGCACTGCGGAAAAGCCGGCATCAAGCCGTTCGCCGAGGCTGAGCCTGTCCTCCCCGACGACGGCGACAGTGTGCGGCATGTCGCGCACCCAGTCCTCCAGATACGCTTCCATTTTCAGCCTGCCGATCACCCAGCCGGACACGATCGCCACCGTCAATCCCAAACCAAGATAGAGCAGCGCGACGTTCCAGCCGAACATGGCGAACAGCAGCGTCAGCGCGACTTCGTTGACCATGGGCGCGGAAATCAGGAAGGAGAAAGTCACGCCCAGCGGCACCCCCGCCTGCACGAAACCGAT
>JAJZUN010000578.1 GCA_021848555.1 Pseudomonadota bacterium
TCGGAAACGTCGGGCCAGCGTGTCGACAATTTCCTGCTGCGTGAGTGCAAAGGCGTGCCCAAGAGCCATATCTATCGCATTCTCAGAAGCGGGGAGGTGCGGGTCAACAGCGGGCGCGTGGATGCCACCTACAAGCTGCAGGAAGGCGACCGGGTGCGCATCCCGCCGCTGCGGCTGGGGATCAAGACCGCGGCGCCCAAAATGCCGAAAACCGAGCTGCCGCTGCTGTACGAGGACGAGGGGCTGATCGCGGCCAACAAACCCGCCGGTCTGGCGGTCCACGGCGGCAGCGGCATCAGTCACGGCGTGATCGAGCAGTTGCGCGCGGCGCGTCCCGGGGCCAAGTTCCTCGAACTGGTGCACCGCCTGGACCGCGACACCTCGGGGCTGCTGCTGCTGGCGAAAAAGCGCGCGGTGCTGGTCGCGATGCATGAGCTGATGCGGGAAGGGCAGATGGACAAACGCTACCTGGTCCTGGTCCAGGGTCAGTGGCCCGCGGGCAAGCAGCACGTCAAGCTCAAGCTGCAGCGCTATGTCACGGGGGCGGGCGAGCGGCGCGTCAGCGTCGACGACGAGGGGCGCGAATCGCACACGGTGTTCCAACTCGAGCGCGCCTGCGGCGCCTACAGCCTGCTGCAGGCGCAGTTGAAGACCGGACGCACCCACCAGATCCGGGTGCACCTCGCGCACCTCGGCTTTCCCATCGTGGGCGACGACAAGTACGGTGATTTCGAGCTGAACAAACGCCTGGCCAAGCAGGGCATGAAGCGCATGTTCCTGCATGCGTGGAAGCTCGCCTTCGTGCACCCGCTGACGGGCGACAGGCTGAAGCTGGAGGCGCCGCTGCCGCGGGAGCTTGAGAATTTCATTTCCACCCTCAAATAAGAACACCTATGCCCACACGATTCGAAATGCTGGTTTTTGACTGGGACGGAACTTTGATGGATTCCGCCCCAGCCATCGTCGCGAGCATACAACTGAGCTGCCAGGATCTCGGACTGCCGGTGCCGACGCGCGAGCGTGCCGCCCATGTGATCGGCCTCGGTTTGAAAGATGCGCTGTCCTATGCGGTGCCGGAGTTGCCGCCCAGCGATTATGGGAAGCTGGCGGAGCGCTATAAATATCACTTCATGGCGCACGATCCGGATATCGAACTGTTTCCCGGCGTGCGCGAGATGCTGATCGCCTTGAAGGAGCGCGGACACATCCTGGCGGTCGCCACGGGCAAGAGCCGCGCCGGCTTGAACCGCGTGCTCGAGGCGACGCAGCTGAAGCAATGCTTTGATGCCTCGCGCTGTGCCGATGAAACGCATTCCAAGCCGCATCCGGCGATGCTGCAGGAACTGATGCAGGAGTTGCTGATCGATGCGCAGGCTACGCTGATGATAGGCGATACCGGGCACGACCTGCAGATGGCGATCAATGCGGGCGTGCCGGCGTTGGCGGTGAGCTACGGCGCGCATCCCCGGGACAGCCTCACCGGCTTCAATCCGATTGCCTGCATCGATACGCCGCAGGAACTGGCACCATGGCTGGAAAAGTACGCTTGATCACCCCCGGGGACCTTCCGGCGAAAGCCAGCGAACAGCCGAACGAAACCGGGGTGCGCCTGATTTGCGCCAGCAGCGATCTCGCCGACGCCGGCGACGGCGTGCGCTTCGAACTGGAGCATCAGGGGGAGACCACCGCGGCCTTCGCGATACGCCACGGCGGCCGCGTCTACGCCTACCTCAACCGCTGCGGCCATATCGCGATGGAACTGGACTGGAAACCGGGGAAGTTTTTCGATGCTGAAGGCGAGTATTTGCTATGCTCCACGCACGGCGCGCTGTATGCACCGGAGAGCGGCGCCTGTCGCGGCGGTCCGTGTCGCGGCGCGGGGCTGATCCGGCTCGACGTGTTCGAAGCCGGGGACAAAATTTACCTGAGGAAGGGTTGAGGTAATGGCGCAAGAGGAAAAGAACTGGGAGCGCGAGACGCTGGAGAAATTGGCGTTTTCCGCCCTGAAGGAGCAGACCAAGGTACGCCGCTGGGGCATTTTTTTCAAGCTCCTGACCTTCGCCTATATCACCTTCCTGGTCATCATGGTGTTCGAGTGGCGCGGCGACGGCGACCTGATCACCGACGGCAAGCATACCGCCCTGGTTGAACTGGAAGGCGTCATCGACGCCAAAGGCGACGCCAGCGCGGAAAAAATTACCGGCGCGCTGCAAAGCGCGTTCAAGGACAAGAATACCCAAGGCGTGATCCTGCGCATCAACTCGCCCGGCGGCAGTCCGGTGCAATCGGGCGCCATCAACGACGAGGTGCGGCGCCTGCGCGGCCTGTATCCCAACACGCCGCTGTATGTCGTGGTCGAAGACATCTGCGCCTCGGGCGGCTATTTCGTCGCCGTTTCGGCCGACAAGATCTATGTCAACAAGGCGAGCCTGGTCGGCTCTATCGGCGTGCTCATGGACGGTTTCGGCTTCACCGGCGGCATGGAAAAGCTGGGCGTGGAGCGGCGCCTGCTGACGGCGGGCGAGAACAAGGGATTCATGGATCCGTTTTCCCCGGTGGACCCGAAGCAGAAAGATTATGCGCTAGGCATGCTGAACGACATACACCAGCAATTCATCGACGTGGTGAAACTGGGTCGCGGCAAGCGGCTGAAGGACAATCCGGAGTTGTTCAGCGGCCTGGTCTGGACCGGACGCAAGGCGGTGGAGCTCGGCCTGGCCGACGGCTATGGCAGCGTCGAGTCGGTAGCGCGCGACGTGATCAAGGCGGAGGCCATCGTGGACTATACCGAGAAGTCCAATACGGTCGAGCGCATCGCCAAGCGCTTCGGCGCCGCCGCAGCGAAAAGTTTCGCCGAATTCACCCTGCGCGAAAGCATCCGGCTGCGCTGAATGCGCTATTGCGCGGACGAAGAACCGTCTGCGGCTTGCGCTAATCCCAAGCGGTTTTTTGCTTTTAGCCAAAACCGTGTTTTCGGTGCGGATACGCTTTTCATCCGCACCGAAAACATGGTTGGCGCACGGAGCGCGCAATGGACGTCAAGCGCGATTTGCGGTCGAAGGAAAATACCGTCGAACTGTGGCGGTTTTTGCTTGCGCGGACGGCGTCCCGTCCGCGCGGATCGTCGATAGTGTACGGACAAGAGACCGTCCGTACACCATCGACGATCTTGGATAAAGCCAAACCCTAGCCGTTTTTTGCT
>JAJZUN010000579.1 GCA_021848555.1 Pseudomonadota bacterium
GCGTAGTGCCGCTGGTGCCGGCCAAGGGGTCAGTCGGCTACCTTAGCCATATGGCTCATATCGCCTTGGTGCTGATCGGTGCTGGTCGGGCTCTGATTGGGGGCCATCCGGTCACTGGCGCCGAGGCACTGACGGCGGCTGGTCTTGCTCCAATGGAACTGGTGGCCAAGGAAGGACTGTCGCTGGTCAATGGCATTCCCTGCGCAACCGGACTGGCAGCGCTAGCGCTCAAACGGTTCGAACGAATACTGGATTGGGCCGATGCCATTGCTGCGCTGACCATCGAAGCGTTAATGGGCAATCCGGCAGCCTTCGATCCGGATGCACTATCGCTTCGGTCGCCATCCTCCATGCAAACCGTCGGCGCAACGTTGCGCGATCGGCTTGCCGGCAGCGGCATCATCGCAGCCGGCGCGGGGCGCAAGACGCAGGATGCGCTGTCGATGCGCGCCGTGCCGCATGTGCACGGGGCGGCACGCGACGCTTTCTTGGCAGCCGCCGAGGTGGTGACGCGCGAGCTGGCGTCGGTGTCGGACAACCCGGCCATCGTCGGCACGCCGGATGCGCCGGGCGTTCATTCGGAGGCCCATGCGGTCGGTGCTGCCATGGGGTTGGCGCTCGACCAACTGGCCGTCGCAGTCGCCGAGGTCGCTGCCATGGCCGAGCGTCGCCTCGACAGGCTGGTCAATCCGTTGGTCAGTGGATTACCGGCCTTCCTCGCAGCCGACAGTGGCGTCAATTCCGGTTTCATGATCGCCCAGTATGCGGCGGTTTCGCTGGTCAACGAAAACCGGCGCCTGTCGTTGCCGGCCAGTCTTGATGGCGGCATCACGTCGGCGCTGCAAGAGGACCATCTTAGCCATGCCACGCCAGCGTCGCTGAAGGCGCTTTCGGTGATCGAGAACGCCGAAGCCATCCTCGGCATCGAGCTGTTGGCAGCCGGCCAAGCGCATGAGTTTCGTCATGAGGGGCGGGCGGTCGGCACGGAACGGCTCTATCGTCAGTTACGCGGTGTCGTCGCTGCCTATGCCGACGATCGCCCACTGGCAGACGACATGGCGCGCGCAGCAGGTCTCATTCGAGAGATGGCGCCGACCTGACCGTCCATTCGGGCAAGCCAAGCGCATGACGGCCCGTTTTTGATGGTTGATACTTCAGGTTAGAAATATACAATAATACATTGAAATATATAATTATATCTACGTTGCTAATGTAGTGAATGCGCTGCGAGGCGTTCGTATCTCGCGTGTTGATTCAGCGAAGTTCACAGATCGATTCAAGCTACTTCATGTTGTGAATCACCTCGGTTCGCGGGTTGTGCTGTCGGGTATATTTGCGAATGACTCGCAAAAACATCCACGACGCTATTGACAGGCATACCCTAAATGTTGAAAGCAATACTCATCTTATTGACGGGCAGGAGATCGAGGTGCTTGCGCCATTTCTCATCATGCTGCGCGAGGGTATCGAAGCCGCGCTAGTGACCGGAATCATTGCCAGCTACCTCAAGCAGACTGGGCGAGGGGCCTTCCTGCCGGTCATCTGGGTGGGTGTGCTGCTGGCTGTTGCGCTGTCGCTATTTGCTGGTGCTGTACTTCAGTTGATGGCCGCAGAGTTTCCCCAGAAGGCGCAGGAGCTGTTCGAGGCAATCATCGGCTTTGCCGCGGTCTCCGTTCTGGTCGGAATGGTCTTCTGGATGCGACGCGCTGCCCGTTCGATCAAGGGTGAGTTGCACGGGGCTATTGATGCTGCGATGCGGGCGCCGAAGGGAGGCACATGGGCGCTGATCGGGATGACTTTCTTCGCGGTTGGGCGCGAAGGGCTGGAGTCCGTCTTCTTCCTGCTGGCGGTCTTCCAGCAGAGCCCTGGCAGCACTGCGCCGGTCGGCGCCCTTCTTGGAGTGCTTGCGGCGGTCGCGCTGGGGTATGCGCTTTATCGAGGCGGTATTCGCCTCGATCTCAGGCGCTTCTTCCGCTGGACCGGCGCCTTCATCCTGGTGGTCGCGAGCGGGCTTGCCGCTGCCAGTCTGCGCAGCCTTCACGAGGCTGGTCTCTGGAACCTCCTGCAAGCCCGTGTCTACGATTTGTCCGACACGCTGCCGGTGTCGAGTGTCCTCGGGACCATCCTGTCCGGCGTGTTCAACTATCAGGAAGCGCCAACTGGCGGTGAGGCCGGCCGCTATGTCGTGTTCCTCATCGTCACCCTGACGCTGTTTCTGAAGCCCGAGCGGCCGGCCTTTTTGAGGTCGGCCGTCAGCGGGACCGAGAAGGGGTAACAATGTCTTCGCCTGATCCGCAACGCGCCGACGTTCCGTCGTCGCGACTGACAACTATTGCCATTTTGGCGGCCGGGGTGCTGGTGCTCGCCGGGGGCGGCGCGTTCTACCTGGCTTCGCAGAAAGCGAGCCGACCGGTCGAGGCTGGTGCGATTGCCATTCGTGTGGGCGACAAGACCTGCGAGCCGATGGATCTGACGGTACCGGCCGGCCGTAGCGTCTTCGAGATCGAGAATGCATCCAATCGCCCGATCGAATGGGAAATCCTCGATGGCGTGATGGTGCTCGAGGAGCGGGAGAACATCGCGCCCGGTTTCAAGTCCCAACTCACCGCGCGTCTCAAGCCCGGCGTCTACGACATCACCTGCGGTCTATTGTCCAATCCCCGGGGCAAGCTGACCGTGACGGCATCGGCCCATTCGGAAGCGGAGCGGGTGAAGCCGCCGCTCAAGGCGTTCATCGGCCCCCTGTCCGAATACAAGGTCTACCTTGCCCTGCAGTCGGGCCAGATGAGCCAGGCGACAAAGGCACTCACGAGCGCCGTCGAGTCCGGCAATGTCGCTGCGGCGAAGGCCGCCTATGCGGAGGCCCGCGTTGCCTATCGACACGTGGAATCGGTCAGCGGTCGTATCGCGGACATCGAGAATGCCATCGACCCGATCGCCGCCTATCTGGCAGGCCGCGAGCAAGACCCGGCTTTCACGGGCTTCCACCGCATCGAGTTCGGTCTTTGGAAGGAGAACTCCGCGGCCGGCCTGAAGCCGATCGCCGACAAGCTGGCATC
The DNA here is from genome assembly GCA_021848555.1 of Pseudomonadota bacterium. The sequence continues at coordinate 3,060 of JAJZUN010000579.1, forward strand.
CGGCGCGGCGACGCTGCACGACCGGCTCAAAGCCATGAAGTTCGAACCTGCCGATCTTGCGGGCAACGCCGCGCGTGAGGCGCGCCGGCTTGCCGAGGGGCCGGTGATCTCCGGTGACAGTCTTTATGCAGGCGACGA
>JAJZUN010000580.1 GCA_021848555.1 Pseudomonadota bacterium
CGCGATGAGACGCTGGCCGTCCTGATCGCCCTGCGCGAGGAAGATCCCCGCGTCCGGATCATCGATCTCTCGCGCAATTTCGGCAAGGAGGCCGCGCTCACCGCCGGGCTTGATCATGCCCGAGGGGCGGCGGCGATCCCCCTCGATGCCGATCTCCAGGACCCCCCCGAGCTCGTCCCGGAACTCGTGGAGCGTTGGCATGCGGGCTATGACGTGGTCAATGCCGTGCGCCTGTCGCGGGACGGCGAGAGCCTCGTAAAGCGCGCCAGCGCGCATGCCTTCTACCGGGTCTTCAACCGCATCAGCAAGGTCCCGATCCCGGAAGACACGGGTGATTTCCGGCTCTTGAGCCGCCCGGTCCTGGATGCCTTGCGGCAATTGCCGGAGCGCCGCCGGTTCATGAAGGGGCTCTTTGCCTGGGTGGGGTTTCGTACCACGTCGGTGAACTACCATAGGGCCCCGCGGCAGGCCGGACAGACCACCTGGAACTATGTGCGCCTCTGGCGCTTCGCCCTGGATGGCATCCTGTCGTTTAGCGATGCCCCGCTGCGCATCGCCTCCTATCTCGGGCTTGTCGTGTCGCTCATGTCCTTTCTCTACGCCCTGAATCTCCTGGTGCAGACCCTGCTTTTTGGAAACCCGGTCAAGGGCTATCCCTCGCTCATGGTGGCGCTGCTCTTTCTCGGGGGCGTGCAGCTTATGGCCTTAGGGATCATCGGCGAATATCTTGCCCGTGTTTATGACGAAGGGAAGGGGCGGCCAATATACCTCGTTCGTCGAATTGCCGACACCGACAATGGGCGTGCTTCCCTAACAGCTCCCTCCGCTCGCGAATAACGCCCCAAGGCATCCGTCGCGCATGCATCCAAGCCGAGCCCAGGAAATCTTGCCCGACTCTCCGGCTCTGACAAGGCCGCCTGCGCATCAAGATGGTCTGTGTGCAATCTCGGCCCGGACAACAAAGTTGCACAAAAAGGTCTTGCATGCGTGGGCCTGTGCGGGAGGCCTCTACGCCGTCTCGACCCCCTTAGGGCTTTGCGCTCTGCAGCACGGTCTGGTCTGGGTTTCCGGCGGCGGTTTTCGGAAAGCCGCGTTTTGGAGCAGGGGATGGCATCCGAGCATCCCGAAGCACGAATACGCGTGGGGCAGTAACGCACGGATCCCGCATAATTTCAGGCCTTCCCCGCCAGCTTTCCTTGCTGCGTCGATTTTTCACCGCCAAGAGCTTTCATGGTCTACGACAATGGCTTTCCCACCGCTATCTTGCATAGTCTCGGTATTTCCCATGTTTTCCGTCCCGGCGGGTCACGTAAAAAAGGGGATACCGCTCGACGTTGTGATCTACCCATTCGTGTTCTACCCCGGGGCGTGGCTCTATACCGCCGGTTATCCGACGTCTTTCACGAACCCGCTTGTACTTCTGAGGTTGTGGGTTCTGCTCACCCGCTACTATTGGCTCGCGGCCGCAAGGTCTTTGCTGATAGTCCTTGGCATGGCCGCGTGTGGCTCGTTTATTCGCGGTCGCCTACAGGGTTCCCGCCCGGCCACATGGCGCCTTCTTGAGCCGCCGTCATCGGGGGGCATCTTGGCTATCCAGCGGCACTTGCTCTACGCCGGGCGCCTCGCCGTACAATTCAAAGATCGACTGGCGCTCTTTCAGGCGCAGCGCACGCGGGGGTCGGTACCATTGCCAGTGCGTACCTATCGACCCCTCTCATTCGTAAGGGCCTGTGGCGGTGATTGCCCAAAGCTTCCATTAGGGACCACTTCTGGGATTAGCCCGGCCCCCTGCCCCATTGAAGGAGTCCCTATAGGGCACGGTCACTACAATGACCTGTACCGTCACAGAGTTTTTCCTCTCGTGCGATCGAAAAGCGCTGCCGTGCGCCATAGCACGGTACGCCGCTATTGTCGTGGTCGGCTATGTCTGGCTCCTTTGCTCTATCCAAGGTCTCGCGCCTGCCGTGCGCCTCATCATTATCACCACCCCGGTTTTTTGGTCCCAAAACCACCGGCTCTACGGCGATTCCGCGCCACAGCCGAGCCCCTCTTATCACCATGGCGCTTTTTATTTACACCGCGCGGTACATTGCAGGCTATCGGGCCGCATAAGCGTCTTAAAGAGCGCCCCACTAGGGATACCCCGGCATGGCCTTGAAGCGGAATTTGGAATTAGTACTTGCTGCGACAGTTCACATGCTCGGTTTTTTCCTAGGGGTGCTGCCGGGCCTCATCGTCTGGTATGCGTCGTATGATCGAAGCCGATTCCTGATGCGACACGGTCTCGCCGCCGCCAAGTTCCAATCCGTCATGTTTCTCTTCTACGTCGGCCTAGTCAGCCTATACGACAAGTGTAACGTCACATCCAAAGAGATCGCGTCTTTGACAAACGGATCCTTATCTCCGGTCTCTCAGCGCCCCGAGGCCATCATCATAGCCGCCTGTTGCGCTCTCGGCTTCGCTCTAATCTGGTTCGCAAACCTCGTCCTAAGTGTGCGTTCAACCGTTGCCGCGGCGTGCCAGCGCGATCCCAACTACCCAACATGTCCTAGGGACACACCGAAATGAATCGACAACGGGCTCGCCACCTTCGGCCACACTTGGGCGCATTTCTCCTTTACCTTCTGGCGTCTACCGTTCTGCTGGGCCTGCCAATACATTACAACTTGCGCCACGAAATCACAGGCAAAACATCCACCGACCCCATGGTGTTTCTGTGGTGGCTAGCGCGTTGGCCGCGCGCATTAACGCTCCATTCTAATCCATTTTACACCCACATGATTTGGGCCCCTGTGGGCCAAAACATTGCTTGGACAACATGTATACCCGGCCTCGCTATTCTTCTATGGCCCGTCACAGTAACGTGGGGGCCGGTGCTGTCCTTCAATGTTGCCTCCATTACCGCTCCCGCGCTTGCTGCCACCGGGATGTACCTTGCTTGTCGAGAACTCCAGATCCCTTGGCGGTCGGCATTTGTCGGGGGGTGGTTGTTTGGATTTTCCAGCTACGAATTCGCGCAGCTTCTAGGGGAGTTAAATCTCGCCGTAATCTGGGCTTTACCATTTATCCTTTGGTTATTTCTACGCCGACTACGGGGTAACATAAGTCGCGCCCCCTACATCGCCTCGACCGCTATCCTGGCGGCCTTCCAATTCTGCGTATCAAGCGAAATATTCGCAAGCGCGGGAGCGGTAATG
>JAJZUN010000581.1 GCA_021848555.1 Pseudomonadota bacterium
CCGATCTGCTTAAGGCCGGACGCTGCACCGATCGGCCTGCGGGTCGGGCTGGGTAACACCAGCAGCAGCGTCATAAACAGCAGGAAGTAAGCTTGGCCCACGCCGCGGGGGCCAGGACGAAAACCCAGCGGATCGCTCGCAATCAGCCTGCCTGTCGGCGGGTTGCGGGCTAAATCAATAGGCAAGGCTAAGTATGTAGAACTGGCTGTAGAGAGCTTGCGGACGGGGGTTCGATTCCCCCCGCCTCCACCATGCACCAACCCACTGATTTATCAGTGGGTTTTGTTTTTCAGCAGCCCCAACAGTCAAGCTAGTGGCGAACCCCCGCAGCCTTTCCCGCGACCTCGATGAGGTCATATTGGCAAACGCGCATATTTATCGCTGGGATGTGCGCCTCCGAAGGAGACAGTTTTGAGGCGCGGTATTTTTTCCGCACCTTCGGAGCATCGCGCGGCCGGCGGATGCAAGTTAAACTGTGCCCGCAATGGGAACCGGCACTCACTCCCAACTCGCCACTTTTGTTGATCTCCTGCTCGACGCCGTGTGTGTCGTCGATGCAGAGGGGCGTTTCGTATTTGTCAGCGCCGCGTGCGAACGAATTTTCGGCTACACGGCAGAAGAGATGATCGGTCGCCCGATGATCGACATGGTCGCACCTGAGGATCGCGCCCGGACGCTGCAGGCGGCGCAGGAAATCATGTCAGGGCGCCCAAACTTCCATTTCGAGAACCGCTATGTACGCAAGGATGGGCGCCTTGTTCACATCATGTGGTCGGCCCGCTGGTCTGAGACGGATCGCGTAAGAATTGCCGTGGCGCGGGACATCACGGAGCGCAAGCGCGCCGACGCAATGCAAACGGCGCTCTACGCCATATCCGAAGCAGCCTATGCAGCGGAAGATCTTGTTACCCTATTCCAGCAGATTCGCCAAATCATCGGCGGCCTGCTCCCGGCCCGCAATTTTGCCGTGGCACTGCATGATGCCGTGCAGGGAGAGCTGACTTTCCCTTATCAGGCCACTGACGCCGATCAAGCGACCGCAAGGGCAACGATGGAGGCATTGTGCGCGGAAGTTGTTCGCAGCGAGCAACCCCTGCTGGTCACCGCCAAGACTTCGGGGAAGCTTTCCGCAAGGCTGCGAGCGGCACTTAGGACAGATCCAACTCTTTGCGGGCTATGCGTGCCGCTCAGCTCGCACAATGGAACTATCGGCGCACTGGTACTGACCACGCACGCGGGTGACACCGTTTATACCGACGAGGACAAGGAACTGCTGCAGTTCGTCTCGACGCAAATCGCCACCGCCATAGAGCGCAAGCAGCTTCACACGCACTTACAACGCACTGCTGAATACGATCAGCTGACTGACCTACCCAACCGAAATCTCCTCTACGACCGCCTTGAAGCAGCTCTGGCGCGGACGCGAAGAAAAGAACTTGAGCGCTTGTCCCTGCTTTACCTCGATCTCGACAAATTCAAGGACGTCAACGATACCCTGGGCCATGCGGCCGGAGATCTGTTGCTTCAGGAAGTTGCCAAGCGTTTGAAGCGGTGCCTGCGGGACACCGACACTGTCGCCCGGATTGGCGGCGACGAGTTTGTGGTGCTGATTGAAGGCGCCCGGTTGCCCGAACACGCGTCGGTTGTAGCGAAAAAGATCCGCGCCGCGCTCAACCAGCCCATCGACATTGGGGAAGCCAGTATGCACGTGTCCGCGAGCATCGGGGTCGCGCGCTATCCGGAGGATGGCAAAGACGTTAACGAGCTCCTTAGACATGCCGATGAGGCCATGTATGAGGATAAGCGCCGCCAGGAAACCTCCCCGCCCCCCACGAATTTCTGATGGCGGTCGACCATCCGCCCCCCTCTAGCGCGGCCTTTCAGGGGCCTTGGATGGCATGGGCTCAGGCGCCCGCTCAACTGACGGACTGATGCATTTGCCAACGCCCCATGAAAAAGAAAAACTGGCCCTTCCCCACCGCTCTTGCGGCAATGCTTTGCTGTCAACCAGGACACACCGTTGGCTGGACCGAGGTCACGGTAGAGGCCGACACCTCGTTCCGGCTCTTCGTGAACATGGATTCCATCCACGCCACGCATGGCCTCGGCGCTTTCCGGGAAAGGAAAGAGTTTTTAAGGCCGCAGTTCACCCCGGATAAGAAGCATCTGTTTGTCGCAGCGGAAGCTGAAGGTGTGGTGAATTGCCAGGACGAGACGCTTGCCTACACTGGCGCGACACTCTACTCGGCGCAGGGGACAGTGGTTGGGCAAACGCATCTGCCACCCAGCTCATGGCGATTCTTCGACCCTGCTCTCGGGTCGGGCGGAAACCAAGAAATAGAAATCGTCTGCGCGTCGCTCGACGGTGCCCCAGAGCACCCCTAATCCTCTGCCCGACAGGGCGGAGGCATATAGTTCGGCAATTTATTGCTCGCGTGCCGAAAGCGCGCCCGAAAACGGCATCGAATCGTCCTCGTCTTCATCGTCAACCACCTCCGCCGCAACGACAACCGCGTGGTGGGCCGGCGACAACTCAGGTTCTTCCAGAACCTCCGATTCGTCCCCGATCAGTTCAGAGGGGGCCGGCATCGCCGCCACCGCCGCGGCTTCCGGCGCGAGCACGTTGCCGAGCTCTTCCAACGGCGGCAGTTCGGCCAGATTGCGCAAATTGAGGTCGGACAGGAATTTTTTCGTCGTTGCCAAAAGCGCCGGGCGGCCTGGCACTTCCTTGTGGCCGACGGTTTCCACCCAACCCCGGTCTTCCAGGGTCTTGATGATTTGCGCGTTCACGGACACGCCGCGGATGTCCTCGATGTCCCCGCGCGTGACCGGCTGGCGGTAGGCGATGATGGCCAGCGTCTCCAACACAGCGCGGGAATAGCGCGGTGGCCTTTCGTTCTTGAGGCGGGCAAGATAGGGCTGCATTTCTGCACGTGTCTGAAAGCGCCAGCCTTCCGCCACCTGCACCAGCTCCACGCCGCGTCCCTCCCAGTCTTTGCGCAATTCTTCCAGTGCGCGGCGCAGCATGTCAGGGGACAAGTCCTGCTCGAACATGCGCGCAAGGTCTTTCAGCGTCTGCGGGCCATCCGCGGCCAGCAGGCCGGCCTCCAGCACGGTCTTCAGCTCATTCAGGTTGTCGATGCTCGTCGGATTCATGGCGTTTCACGTAAATGGGCGCCAGTGGCGCATCCTGGC
>JAJZUN010000582.1 GCA_021848555.1 Pseudomonadota bacterium
TCGCCGGCGTCACCATGCCGTCGCCGTAGAACATCGCGGCGCCGAGGACGCCGATGATGGTGATGATCTTCGTGCGCCGCGGATTGCCCTTGGCGTCGTGCAGCGCAAGCGCGATCAGCGCCATGATCCCGCCTTCACCGCGGTTGTCGGCACGCATGATGATCGAGACGTACTTCACCGACACGACGATGATCAGCGCCCAGAAGAACAGCGACAGCGCCCCCAGCACGTTCGCCTCGTTGAGCGGGATCGGGTGGTTGCCGGCGAAGACCTCCTTCATTGCATAGAGGGGGCTGGTCCCGATGTCGCCGAAGACGACGCCGAGCGCAGCAAGGGCCATCGCGGCGAGCGGCGTGGCGCCGCTGTGGGGGGAACTTTGCATGAAATCTCCCTGGGCTATTCGCGGGATGCTGGGTATCGGAGGAACATCGGCGGCATGTCGGGAACGGCTCCGGCGGCAGTCAGGCCGTCGGCGCGGCCTTGGGCGATGCGGGGCGGCCGGCGGCTCCGGCGGGCGGCGGCGATACCGTCAGGAGGTCGCGGGCGAACCGGAAAGCGACGCCCGGGCACGGCATCTTCCTCGCGGAAAGATTCCCGACCCCGTCCTTCAGTATGCGGAAACAGATCTGGTTCGCCATGCGGCGTGCTCCAGCGCGGATGTTGCAGTGCAGTAATTCTGCACCATTTTCGCCCGTTGGTGGACACAAGCGCTTACAACTTTTACCGAATCGCGCTGTAAATCGGCCGGCGACGGGCGTCCAATGGGAAGCGTCAACCACCCCGTACAAGGAGTCCGTCATGAACACCCCGAAACTCGTGATTGCCCTCGTTGCCCTCGCCTCCGGGAGCGCTTTCGCCCAGTCCGCCGGCGGCGGCTTCATCGAACGCAACGTCAACCAGCAGCAACGGATCGAACAGGGGCTGCAGAGCGGCCAGCTGACGACCCGCGAAGCAGCGCGCCTCGAACGCGAGGAATCGAAGGTCGAGCGCATGGAATCGAAGGCGCTCGGCGACGGCAAGGTCACGCCGCGCGAGGCGCAACGCATCGACCAGGCCCAGAATCGCGTCAGCAACGACATCTATCGTGAAAAGCACGATGCCCAGACCGGCAACCCGAATTCGCCCTCGTCGCAGCGCATGCAGGGCGACGTCCAGCGCAACATCAACCAGCAGCAACGCATCCAGCAGGGAATGCAGAACGGCTCGCTGACGCGGCGCGAAGCCGGCCGGCTCGAGGGCGGGCAGGCGCGCGTCAATCGCATGGAGGCCCGCGCCGGAGCCGACGGCCATGTCGGACGCTTCGAGCAGCAGCGCATCCAGCATGCCGAAAACCGCCAGAGCGGAAACATCTACCGGCAGCGGCACGACGGCCAGAACGGCCGCGGGATGCGCGGCGAACACCGCCAGGCCGGCGGCAACGGCGGTCCGCAGGGCGACAATGGCAACCATTTCGGCCAGAACCGCAACGGCAACAACGGCAATCACTTCGGCGCGAACCACCAGGGCGGCCGGCATACCCTGGCGCGTCGCTGATCCCGCGCCGCACATTGCGACATTTTGTCCATCCGGATGCCGGGCGGGACAAAATGTCGCAAAACACAATACCCCTGCAAAAACAAAAACCCACGACCATCAAATGGTTACTGGAAATGGCACGCCCCTTGCACTAGTCTGAAGCTGCGACATCACGTCGCTTCAGAGAGAGAGGGGACATTCATGAAAGTAACACGGCGGCAGTTCTTCAAGGTCTGCTCCGCCGGCCTCGGAGGGTCGTCCATCGCAGTGATGGGCTTCTCGCCGGCAGAGGCTCTGGCGGAGGTGCGGGCATTCAAGCTCGCACGCGCGACCGAGACGCGGAGTACATGTCCGTATTGCTCGGTGGCGTGCGGCCTTCTGGTGTATTCGACGGGCGACAAGTCGAAAAATTCCAAGGGCACGATCATCCATGTCGAGGGCGACCCCGACAACCCCGTGAACCGCGGCACCTTGTGCCCGAAGGGCGCTGGCGTCCGGGACATGATGCAGAGCAAGGATCGCCTCAAGTGGCCGGAAGTACGCGAGCCCGGCTCCAACGAGTGGAAGCGCATCTCGTGGCACGATGCGATCGAGCGCATCGCCAAGCACATGAAGGCGGACCGCGACAAGAATTTCGTGGCGCAGAACAAGGATGGCGTGACGGTGAACCGTTGGCCGACTTTTGCTGCGCTGGCGGCTTCTGCGGCCACCAATGAAGGCGGATACATCACGGTCAAGATGCTGCGCGCGCTCGGCGTGACGCAGCTCGATACCCAGGCACGCATTTGACACGCTCCCACGGTGGCCAGTCTGGCTCCGAGTTTCGGGCGTGGTGCGATGACCAACCATTGGGTTGACTTCAAGAACGCCGACCTTGTCTGGGTAATGGGCGGCAACCCCGCCGAAGCGCACCCCTGCGGCTTCAAGTGGGTGATCGAGGCGAAGAAGCAGCGCAAGGCCAAGCTGATTGTCGTCGACCCGCGCTTCAACCGCACGGCGGCAGTCGCCGACGTCTATGCGCCGATCCGCCCGGGCAGCAACATCGCCTTCTTTGGCGGCGTCATCAATTACCTGCTGTCGAACGACAAGATCCACCACGACTACGTCAGGCATTACACCAATGCCGCGTTCCTGATCGATCCTGGCTTCGGTTTCAACGACGGCCTCTTCTCCGGCTACGATGAAGCCAAGCGCAGCTACGGCAGCAAGGACACCTGGAAGTACCAGATGGGTGCCGACGGTTTCGCCAAGGTCGACGAGACCCTGCAGGATCCGAACTGCGTCTTCCAGCTGATGAAGAAGCACTATTCGCGCTACACGCCCGAGATGGTGAACAAGGTCTGCGGCACGCCGAAGGACGCCTTCCTCAAGGTCTGCGAGCTGGTCGCCACGACCGCGGCGCCGAACAAGACGATGGCCTACCTGTACGCGCTCGGCCTCACCGAGCACTCGAACGGTTCGCAGAACATCCGTTGCGCGGCGATGATCCAGCTCCTGCTCGGCAACATGGGCATGGCCGGCGGCGGCATCAACGCGCTGCGCGGACACTCGAACGTGCAGGGCATCACCGACATGTGCCTCTACGCGCAAGTGCTGCCCGGCTACCTCGGCGCGCCGACCGATGGCGACAAGGATTTCGACACCTACGTTGCCAAGCGCACGCCGAAAGCCCTGCGCCC
>JAJZUN010000583.1 GCA_021848555.1 Pseudomonadota bacterium
TCCTTCTCGCGCAGGCGCTCGTCGACGCAGATGCGCAAGGCAGGGCTGCAACCGCCTGCCTCGCGGAACAGCTCGGCCGTCTGGACCGCGCGGGCATAGGGGCTGGCTAGCACGATTTCGGGCCGCCCGCCTTCCTCGCCGCTGGCGAACCAGTGACCCAGCGCGCGGGCCTGCTCGCGGCCAAGACCGGAGAGGGGCACGTCGACGTCGCGGTGGTCGAGAGCGATACGCAGGTCGCCTGCGGCCATTGCCATGTCGCGCGCAACATTGCCGGCGCTCTGTCCGTGGCGGATCAGCCAGAGGACGCTCGGCCACCGCTCGCGTGCCTTCAGGTGCTGTTCGGTGTCGTTCATGTCGATCAAGCGAACGACCCTTGGGAATGTTCCGAAGGGCGAGCGCGGAACATTCGCGGCGCCTCACGGATTGTCCGGGCAACACCCCATCCGCTTTTTTCGAGGAACCACGACATGGCCCAGACCACGTTCACCGACGCGATCGCCTTGCTCAAGGCCGACCACCGCAATGTCGAGGCGCTGTTCGACAAGTTCGAGAATGCGCGCTCGGCCCAGAAGCAGGCGCTTGCCCTGCAGATTTGCAACGAACTGAAAATCCACACGATAATCGAGGAAGAGATCTTCTACCCCGCGCTCCAGGGCAAGATCGAGGACGAGACCTACACCGAAGCCTATGTCGAGCACGACGCGGCCAAGGTGCTCATCAACGACATCATGGCATCCTCGCCCGAGGACGATTTCTTCGATGCGAAGGTCAAGGTGCTGGGCGAGGAGATCAAGCACCACGTCCACGAGGAAGAGGCCCGCTCGGAAGGCATGTTCTCGCAGGCGCGCGATGCGGGCGTCGACCTGGTGGCGTTGCGCGACGCGATGATGGCCCGCAAGCAGGAGCTGATGCAGAAGGCGAAGGCGGAAGCGCTTCCCGAAGCGCAGCTCCGGGTAGTCCAGTCCTGACGCCGGGCGTTCAGCCCTGACGCATGGTCCGGTAGGCGTTCGCCGCGCGCCTGATGTGCGTGTTGGCGATCGCTCCGGCCCAGATCTCGTCGCGCATGGCGAATGCGCTGACGAGGTCGCGATGGTCGCGCTGGCTCTGCTCCATGTCGGCGCGGGTATATTGCTCCGCCGTGCGGTGGACGACGATCTGGCTGACCACGAACCGCAACAGTTGCCCCAGCCGTTCGGACTGCGCCGCGGCGAGAATCACTGCGTGGAACCGGCGGTTGCCCTCGACAAAGCCGGACACGTCCGGTCCGTCCGACTGCGAGATCGCGCGGTCGATGAAATCGCAATGCGCGCGAAGTTCGTCGATCTGCTCATCGGTGATGAAACGCGCCGCACGGGTCGCGCAGTGGCTTTCGAGCATGGCCCGCAGCGCGAACAGCTCCTCCTCGTCGTCGTCCGACCAGACCGGCACGAAGACGCGGTTGGTGTCCGAGCGCTGGAGCAGCATTTCCGAAACCAGTTCCGCGATGGCTTCGCGAACGGGGGTGCGCGAAAGGCCGCAGAATTGCGCGAATTCGTCCTCGGGCACGAACTGCCCGGCGGGGAAATGCCCCGCCAGGATGCCGGCGCGAATCTTGCGATAGGCTTCCTGCGAGGCCTTGGACACATGAACTCCTGAGCTTGCCGGGGGGCGGTCGATCCGCCCGCCCGGCTTGCCGCCTTGTCAGAACGAAGCGCCGACTTCCACCCCGATCAGGCGGCGCGCGCCCGGCGAGATGAACGACCCGCCAAACTCGATCGCGGGAATCGCCTCGGCGATGTACTTGCGATCGAGCAGGTTATCGGCAAACACCGCGATCCGGTAGCGGTCGGTGTTGATCCCGGCACGCAGGTTCAGCACGCCGAAGGCATCGCGCCGGGCCACGTCATACCGCGCATTGCCGAACGAGGGCGGCAGGAAGTTGAGTTCGGAGATCGGCAGCAGACCCGAGAACAGCGTCGGCCGTTCCTGGTCCTGGACCGAATGGAACCACGTTGGCCCGGTGATGCGATAGTCGGCGCGCAGCAGCAGCTTCACGCTGTCGTTGATCGGCGCGTTGATTTCCGTGCCAAGGTTGATCGTCCAGTCAGCGGTATAGGGGGACTTGTTGCCCACCGTGTAGGGACGCGAGCGGTTCTTCTTGATCTCGCTGTCGGTGACGTTGAACGATCCGAAGACCTTCCACCCGTCCACGACCTTGCCGGTCAGGTTCAGCTCGGCGCCCTTGATGTCCACGCGGTCGATGTTCGAGACTACACGCAGGAGGCCGAAGCTGCCGACGAAGAACTCGAAGAACTGCATGTCCGTGACGCGGGTGTAATAGGCTGCAAGGTCGTAGGTCACCCGTCCGTCAAGCAGTTCGCCCTTGATGCCGGCCTCGAACGCGCTCGACTTCTCCTTGCGATACTGGTCGTCGATCGTCACCCCGGCGTTGATGAACTGATTGAAGTTCTGGTCCACCACCGCGGCAGAGCCCTGGTTGTTGAAGCCGCCCGATTTGAAGCCGATGCCCCAGTTGGCGTAAATGTTGAGCGCGGGGCTTGGGTGGAAGCTCAGCGTGACCTTGGGCTGGAGCTGCTTGAACGTCGCGTTCTGCGGCTTGAACGCCCCGAACGCGAGACCCGGGTTGATCGGGCCCCCGGTGAAGGGATCCGTCACGTCCGGAACCAGCGAGTTGGCCACGCGGTCCTCGATGTCATAGCGCAGCGCAATGCCGCCGGTGAAGACTTCGGACGGCTTCCACTCGGCTGCACCGAAGGCGGCGTAGACGTTGGTGCGGAACTTGTCGGCCAGCAGCAGCGATGTCGGGTTCGCGGTGTCCGGAGCGTTGTAGAGCTGCTTGATGACGCCCTGTCCCGTATCGGCACCGAGGCTGACGCCGGTCTTGCGGTCGATGTGCAGGTAATAGGCGCCAAGCTGCCAGGTGAGTGGCCCGTCCGTGTCCGACAGCAGGCGAACTTCGGTGCTGAAGTCCTTCTGGTTGCGAAGCTGGTACTGGATGCCGTCGCAAGTCGTCGGGCTGTATGGGCCGAAGGTCGAGCCCGTCGACGGCGCGAAGAGGAACGGAACCGGGATCTGTCCGATGAAGCCGGGTTGGTTGACCGGGAAGCCGGTCAGCGCCGCCGTGCTGGCGAAGCAGCTCGCGACCGAACTGTCCACCGCCGAATCTGCATTCGAGATGTAGCGCGCGAAAT
>JAJZUN010000584.1 GCA_021848555.1 Pseudomonadota bacterium
ACTACCGCACCAAGGCCGAGGACAACCGCATTTCCATCGTGCCGATCATGCCCAACCGCGGGCTGATCCTCGACCGCAACGGCGTCGTGCTCGCGCGCAACTACTCGGCCTACACGCTGGAGATTTTCCCGGGCAAGGTCACGGACCTGGAGAAGACCATCAACGAGCTGGAGAATGTGGTCGAAATCCGCCCCAGCGACCGCGCCCGCTTCAAGCGCCTGATGATCGAAGCCAAAGGCGCCGACAGCCTGCCGATCCGCACGCGCCTGACCGACGAGGAAGTGGCCAAGTTCGCGGTGAACCGCTACCGCTTTCCCGGCGTCGACATCCAGGCGCGCCTGTTCCGCCAGTACCCCCTGAGCGAGCAGGCTTCGCATGTGACCGGATACATCGGCCGCATCAACGAACGCGACCTCGAGCGCATCGACGAGTCGGACCTCGCCGCGAACTACAAGGGCACCGACCACATCGGCAAGACCGGACTGGAGCAAAGCTACGAGAACGAACTGCACGGGATCACCGGCTACGAGCAGGTCGAAGTCGACTCCGCCGGCCGCGGCGTGAGAACGCTGTCGCGCACTTCGCCGACCCCGGGCAACAACCTGGTGCTGACGCTGGATATGAAACTGCAGCAGGTCGCCGAGCAGGCGTTCGGCGACAACCGCGGCGCGCTGGTCGCAATCGAGCCCGCCACGGGGGGCATCCTCGCGTTCGTGTCGCAGCCCGGCTTCGACCCCAACCTGTTCGTCGACGGCATCGATCCGGCGAGCTGGGACCAGCTCAACAATTCGCCCGACCGCCCGATGGTGGACCGCGCGCTCGCCGGAACCTATCCGCCCGGCTCCACGTTCAAGCCCTACATGGCGCTGGCGGCGCTCGAACTGGGCAAGCGCACGCCGCAACAGACGATATTCGATCCCGGCTATTTCAATTTCGGCGGCCATCGCTTTCGCGACGACAAGCCCGGCGGCCACGGCACGGTCGACATGTACAAATCGCTGGTCATGTCCTGCGACACCTATTACTACATGCTCGGCAATGACCTCGGCATAGACAATATTGCGCGCTTCATCGGCCAGTTCGGCTTCGGCGCGAAGACCGGCATCGACATCGACGGCGAGGCCACGGGCGTGCTGCCGTCGCAGGAGTGGAAGCGCAAGCGCTTCAGAAAACCCGACCAGCAGAAATGGTACGCCGGCGAAACCATCAGCATCGGCATCGGCCAGGGCTACAACGCCTACACGCCGCTGCAATTGGCGCAGGCGATGGCGACGCTGGCCAATAACGGCGTCATGTACCGGCCGCACCTGGTCAAATATATCGAGAACATCCGCAGCGGCGAGCGCACCCTGGTCGAGCCCAAACTCCGGCGCACGATCGCGCTCAAGCCGGCGAACCTGGAGTTCATCAAGCGCGCGCTGGCCGGCGTGAACATCGAAGGTACGGGGGCGCGCGCATTCGCCAAGGCCGAATACACCAGCGGCGGCAAGACCGGCACGGCGCAGGTGGTGGCGATGCGCCAGAACGAGAAATACGACGAGAAGCGCGTGACCGAACGCCATCGCGATCATGCCCTGTTCGTCGCTTTCGCGCCGCTGGAAAGCCCTAAAATCGCGCTGGCCGTAGTGGTGGAGAACGCCGGCTTCGGCGCGCGCGCCGCGGCGCCGATCGCGCGCCAGGTGCTCGACTACTATCTGCTCGGCAAGAGCGCCGGCCAGCCTGCGTCCGAGATTGCCGGAGACGACGGCGATGATTAGAACGCTGTGGCTGCGCTTCACCGACGCCATCGATCCGGCGCTGTTCGCGCTTACGTTCGCGCTGCTCGTGCTCGGCATGATCACGCTCGCGAGCGCCGCCAACGATACGCCTGCGCGCATCAGCGGCCAGGCGGTCAACATCCTGGTCGCGCTCGCGGTGATGTGGGCGGTGGCGCAATTGCAGCCGCAGACGCTGATGCGCTTCGCGCTTCCGGCCTACGCGCTCGGGCTGGCGCTGCTGATCGGCGTGGCCCTGTTCGGCGACGTGGTCAACGGCGCGCGCCGCTGGCTCAACCTCGGCGTGACCCGCATTCAGCCTTCGGAAATCATGAAAATCGCGATGCCGCTGATGCTCGCCTGGTATTTCCACAAGCACGAGACGGCGCTGCGGCTGCGCGAATACTTCGTCGCCAGCCTGTTGCTGCTGGTGCCGGTGATGCTGATCGCGCGCCAGCCCGACCTCGGCACCGCGCTGCTGGTGGCGGCAGCGGGTTTCTATGTGATTTTCCTCGCCGGCCTGTCCTGGAAAATCCTGGTCGGGCTGGTGCTCGCGGGCGGCGCCAGCCTGCCCTTCCTGTGGTCGCTGATGCATGACTACCAGCGCCGCCGCATTCTGACGCTGCTCGATCCCACTTCCGACCCGCTCGGCGCGGGTTATCACATCATCCAGTCGGTGATCGCGGTGGGTTCGGGCGGAATCGCCGGCAAGGGCTGGCTCAGGGGCACGCAGGCGCACCTCGAATTCATCCCGGAGCGCTCCACCGATTTCATTTTCGCGGTGTTCTCCGAGGAATTCGGCTTGATCGGCAATTGCCTGCTGCTGCTGCTGTACCTGCTGCTGATCGCGCGCGGCCTCGCGATCGCGGCGAACGCCCCCACTTTTTTCACGCGCCTGCTGGCCGGCGCCGTGACGCTGACATTTTTCACCTATGCCTTCGTCAACATGGGCATGGTGAGCGGCATCCTGCCGGTGGTAGGCGTACCGCTGCCGCTGGTGTCCTTCGGCGGCACCGCACTAGTGACACTGTTCCTCGGTATCGGCATACTGATGAGCATCCACCGACACCGCAAGCTGGTACAGACTTGACGTGAACCCGGAGCCGAGCAAAGCACAAACCGATGCGCCGCCGAACGCGCGGCGGCAAAGCCAGTCGGGTGCATCGCTCCGCGCGGCCGAATTGGCTGCACTCGCGGCAGCGGCGCTGATCATCGGCGGCTGCGCCAGCGCGCCCAAGCGCGGCGCGATCGTGCGCGATGCGGGCGTCACCGCGCAAAAGCCGGCGCCCGCCGCAGCGGCGCCGCGCAGCGCGCGCGGCGGCGGCTATTATCAGGACGACGGTCCGGGCGACAACCCGCCGCCCAACCTCGACCGGATCCCGGATGCCGAGCCCAAGCTGGAGCCGCTCGCGCGCGCCGCCAACAATCCGTACTC
>JAJZUN010000585.1 GCA_021848555.1 Pseudomonadota bacterium
ATTGCAATATAGCGAATCCGCAAACAGGCGTCAATAATCACTAGCCGCCAAGAGAACCACCTTGCCTCGCGATGTCTCGTCAGAGGGGATAGACATGAACGCTCGATACAATGCTGCCGCTGCGCCGCTGCCCCTCGCCGGAATCAAGGTGGTCGAAATCGGGCAGAACATCGCGGGCCCGTACGCAAGCGAAATCCTGGCGTCCCTGGGCGCCGACGTGGTCAAGGTGGAGCGTCCCGAGGGCGGCGACGATGCGAGAGGCTGGGGCCCGCCTTTCTGGCGCGGTACCGCCACCACCTTCCAGGCTATGAACCATGGAAAGCGCGGCATCACCGTAGACCTGAAGGACCCGGATTCGATACGCTGGCTCAAGGACTACGTCGCGGGCGCCGATGTGCTGATCCAAAATCTTCGCCCCGGCGTGATGGACGAACTGGGCCTGGGCGCCGAAGACCTGCTGGCGGCGAATCCGCGCCTGGTCTATTGCTCTTTGTGGGCCTTCGGACACAAGGGCCCGATGCATCTCAAGCCCGGCTACGAGCCCATGATCCAGGCTTTTTCGGGCCTGTTCAGCATCAACGGCACCGAAGACGGCCCGCCCGCCCGCGTCGGCATGCAGGTGCTCGACTTGGGGACCGGCATTTGGGCGGCGCTGGGGACCATCGCCGCGCTGTTCCAGCGCCAGACCACCGGCAAGGGATGCATCGTCGACACGTCGCTGTTCGAGACGGCGCTGGGCTGGCTCGGTGTCCTGATGGCCGGCTTCAACGCGACCGGCGAGCAGCCGCCGCGCCATCGCAGCGGAAATCCGCGCGTAGTGGTGTTCCAGTCATTCGAGGCGAATGACGGTGAAATCGTCGTGGCCGCAGCGAACGATCGCCTGTTCGCCAAACTGGCGCGCGAACTCGGGCATGCGGAATGGGCAAGCGATGAACGCTTCGCCACCAATGCTCTCAGAGTCAAGCACAAGGCCGACATCCTGCCCGAGATCTCGCGGATATTCAGGACCCAATCGGTTGCGCATTGGATCGAGCGGCTCGAATCCGCCGGCGTTCCCTGTTCCCCCATACACGACTTCCGGCAAGTCCTCGGACAGGCGCAGACGCAGGCGCTGGGCATCCTGCAGGAGATCCCTGAACTCGATCTGCGTATCGTCGGCCTGCCGGTATCTTTCAACGGACACCGGCCTCCAATAGGGCACCGCGCGCCTGCCCTGGGTGAGCACAGCGAGGAAATCGGCGCGCCGGCAGGCAAGAGCGCATCACCACGGCGCACCGATTAGACCGCGGCAAATCGATAGCGCCGCATATTCACGAGAGGAGACATAGACATGCCAGCGTTCGCAAAGGAAACCGGGGCCACGGATATCAGCGTCACCATGGAGCAGCACGTCGCTGTGGTCGAGATTCATCGGCCGCCGCACAATTTTTTTGATTTGGAGCTTATCCGGCAACTCGCGGACGCCTTCGAGGGCCTCGATGCGGACGAAAATTGCCGCGCCATCGTGCTCGCGTCGGAGGGCACGGCGTTCTGCGCCGGCGCGAACTTTTCCAACCGCCGCGCGCCGGTAGCCGGAGATGCGCAGGACGCCACCAACCCGCTGTATTTCGAAGCCATCCGCCTGTTCGCCTGCGCCAAGCCCGTGGTGGCCGCGGTGCAGGGTCCGGCGGTCGGCGGCGGACTGGGATTGGCCCTGGTCGCCGACTTCCGGGTTACCTGCCCCGAAGCCCGATTCAGCGCCAACTTCACCCGGCTGGGATTTCACCCCGGCTTCGGGCTGTCGGTCACGCTGCCGCGCTTGATCGGGCATCAGAAAGCAAGCCTGCTCATGTTTACCGGGCGACGCATCGATGGCGCGCAGGCGGTGGCGATGGGACTCGCGGATGTACTGGCCGCCCAGAGCGCGGTGCGGAGCGAAGCGATGCGCCTCGCCGAGGAGATCGCCGTTTCGGCTCCCCTGGCCGTTCAATCGACGCGAGCGACCTTGCGCAATAAGCTGCTCGACCAGATCAAGGAGTCCGTAGCCCACGAAAGCCGGGAGCAGCAGCGGCAATTCGCCACGCAGGACTTCAAGGAGGGCGTCAAAGCCATGGCAGAGCGCCGGCCGCCGCAGTTTCAAGGTCGCTGACCGTCGCCGAGAAGATCGGCGATGGCAAAGTGCTTTTTTCCACGCAGGTTGAACCGCCAGAGGAAATAACGCGATGAAAGCAGCACAGAAGGTTCTTACAGTTGTCGAAAGGATATTTGCCTTCGCAGCGGGCATCAGCATCGTGCTGATGATGCTGTTGACGACATTCGACCTGCTGTCGAGGAAGTTCCTGGACTATTCGATTCCGAGCTTGTACGAGTTTACCGAAGACTACCTGATGGTGAGTCTCGTGTTCCTGTCTATCGGTTATGTGTACACACAGGGGGGGCACGTCCGCGTCACCCTGATCGAACAGCATCTTCCGCCTCGCGTTCGGCTGGTTTGGGAAAAGCTGCACCAGTCGATGACGCTGGTCCTGTTCTTCTTTATCGCCGTCAAGGGATGGGATGCGGCGGTTCGCGCCTATGAATTCAACGAGATGTCCAATAGCGTTCTGGCCTACCCGCTGGCGCCCGCATTGCTGCTGGTGCCGATAGGCAGCGCCATGCTGTGCTTGCGCATTATCCAGGCGCTGTTTGGCGGGCTGAAGCTGGAAGATCCCCACGATTTTTCCGCGGCCGATTGACCCATGCGTGTCCGGGCCGGAATCGTCGTCGATGACGCTTCGAATGCGAAGGACGGCAGCGTCGTCGGGCCGCTGCGTGAATTTTTGAATCAATAATCAGAACGCTTTGGAGGAGTAACAGCCATGCTGGGCGCTTCGATGGTGATTTTGATGGTGGTGTTCCTGTTTCTCGGCATGCCGGTCGCTTTTTCACTCGGGACAGCAGGGGCCATCGGCCTGTATCTATTCGGCGGCGCGGATGCCGTGTTCGGCATCCTGGGCACGGTCCCTTATCGATCGGCGGCGCATTACACCCTTTCCACTCTGCCCATGTTCATCCTCATGGCGCAATTCATCTCCGCTTCCAGAATCGTGGATGACATTTTCATCGCGGCGCAGCGCTGGCTGGAACAACTGCCGGGCGGGCTGGCGATCACCACGATCTTCGCGGCCGCCGGAATGGCGGCCATGTCCGGTTCCAGCACCGCCTC
>JAJZUN010000586.1 GCA_021848555.1 Pseudomonadota bacterium
CGAAGATCAGCGCCATCATCACGATCAGAAAGCCGGCTACGCCGATGTCCGCGGCAATCACCGCCTGTACGATCTGCTGCGGCAGGCGCAGCTTCGTCAGGACGTGGCCGAACACGGACGCGCCCGCCAGGATCATGAACAGCATCGCCGACACGCGGCAGGCATCGACCGCCGCGCCCCAGATGGCGCGCAATCCCACCGTACGGTAGATGACCACCGCGATGAACAGCGCCAGCCAGGCGCCGGCCGCCGCGGCTTCGGTGGCGGTAAACACGCCGGCATACATGCCGCCGAGGACGAACACCGGCAGCGAAATGGCCCACAGCGACTTGCGTATCGTCGCCATCGCTTCGTTCAGGCTGGCGCGCGGCTCGCGTTTGATGTGGCGGTGGGCGACCGCGGTGCTGATCATGCTCCAGGCGGCAAACACCGCGGCCATCAGCAACCCGGGCAGGATGCCGGCCATGAACAGGCCGCCGATCGAAGTGTCGGTGGTGACGCCGTAGAGCACCATCGGGCCCGAGGGCGGGATCAGGATGCCTAGCGTGCCGCCTGCGGCGACCAGCCCGTAGGCCGCCTTGGGGTCGTAACCATAGCGCACCATCTGCGGAATGGCTACCGCGCCTATGGTCAATGCCGTGGCGACGCTGGAACCGGAGATCGCCGCGAAAATGGTGCAGGCGAGGATGGTGGCGAGGCCCAGCCCGCCGGGCAGATGGCGCGTGAGCGTGTAGGCCATGTTGTACAGGTCGTCGACGATGCGGCCGCGGATCATGATCTGCGCCATGAAGGCGAACAGCGGGATCGCAACCAGCAGGTAGCGATTGATCTCGCCGAAAATCACTTCGGTCACCGAACCGAGCTCGCCCTGCGTGACGAACAGCAGGGCCCCGCCGAACAATGCCAGCCCGGCGAAAATCGGGAGCCCGGTAAATAGCAGCAACAACAGCCCGAGGAAGAGTAGCGCGATGGTCATTCCGCCACCTTGTTTGCGTCTTTCGGCGAGTCCGTCGGCGCGAGGCCGGCGAGCACGCGCCACAGCGCCTCAATGGCTGCAAGCAGCAGCAGCGCGCCGCCCACCGGCATCAGCAGCATGAGCCACCAGGTCGGCCATTCGAGCGAACCCTCGGTTAAGAGGCCCAGCGTGCGCGCGAGCATCGCCGTGTCCCAGCCGTTGAAAATGAGTACGCAGGCGAAGGCGCCGGTCGCGAGCGCAGCCCAGGCCTGGGCCCAGCGGCGGCCCTTGTCCGAGAGCCGTACGACCAACAGGTCGACGCCTATGTGTTCGCCGTGGCGCAGGGTCTGTGCCGCGGCCAGCATCACGATAGCCACCAGGTTGAAGCCGACGACATCGTCGACCCAGACGGGCGCGGCGTTGAACGCATAGCGCATCACCACCGCCCAACCGATCAGGGCGAACGAGACCAGCAATCCGGTGGCGGCGAGCGCCATGGCGGCATCGGCCAGCAGGCCGACCGTGCGCCCCAGCACGCGCAGCGCTGTTCCCCCGGGAGCGGCGGCGTCGCCCGTATTCACGCGCATCGCGTCGGGCGGATCAGAGGCGGTCTATCAATTCGAGCAACTTGACGCCATCCGGTGCAGTCTCGCGCAGGAATTCTTTTTTTACCGCCGGCTGCATTGCATTGGCCATCGCCTTTTCCTGCGCCTTGGTCAGGACCGTGGTTTGCATGCCCTTGTCGTTGAGCGCTTTGATATCCTCCGGCGACACGCCGTCGGTCTTGCTGATCGAGCGTTGCACCGCCTTGTCCGCCGCCTTCTGGATCGCTGCGCGCAGGTCGGCCGGCAGACCCTTCCACCAGGCCGGGTTCACCACGATGTTGTCGAAGGCGAGGATGGTGTTCGAGGCCACGCCGTACTTTTGCACTTCGTAATACTTCCGGCTATAGGCGGCCTTCACGCTGGTGAAGCCGGCGTCGAGCACTCCGGTTTGCAGCGACTGGTAGACCTCGGAACCCGGCATGGCCGAAGGCGCCGCTCCCATCGCCGTCAGGCCGCTGTCATACAGCTTGTTCAGCCCGCGAATCTTTATGCCGGCGAAATCGGCCGGCGCCATCAGCGGTTTCTTCGCCGAAGTGAAAATGCCGTCGTTGCTGTCGACAATCCAGGCGATGTTCTTGACGCCTTTGGCCTCCATCTTGGCGTCGAGCAGTTTCGCGGCTTCCGAGTGCATGAAGGCTTTCTGCTTGGCCACCGAGGTCATCAGGTAGGGGATGATGGTGACGCTCATTTCGGGGATGGTGCCGCCCCATTGAAAGCTCAGGATCATCGCCGCCTCGACCTTGCCGCTCGCCACAGCCGGGTGGTTCTGGTTCGGCTTGAACAGTTGCGCCGACCCGAAGTTCTGCACCTCGACGCGGCCCTTGGTCGCTTCCTTTACTTCTTTCGCGAACTGCTCGAGGTTGACCGCCGTGTGATGCGTAGGCGGAAGTTGGTGGCTGATGCGCATGGTGTAGTCGGCTGCCAGCGCGCTGCCGGAAAAACAGATTGCCGCGATGGCGGCACTACCCAGTTTGAACGTGTTGCTCATGGTGCTTCCTCCTCCAAGGGTGAAATCGGATGCCTGGCCGCCGGCTGTTGCAGGAAATTGGCTGCCTGCGCATGGTGCAATTCAGGCTCGCTCTGCGTGCTGCCCGGCGGGAATGTCCCAAATGTACACCACACTCGACCGGTATGATGCATCGGCTTAGGCAACGGCGGCGCGGCCGGATTCGCCCCGTCTCGCGTTCATGCCGGAAATCGCCCGCGTAGTTCCTGGAAGGAGACGAGTTCGCCGGCAATCGCACTGGCCGCCACGGTCGGCGGGCTGGCCAGCCAAACATCGCCCGGACCGGAACGGCCCGGAAAGTTCCGGTTGATCGCGCTCACGGTCACTTCGTCCGCGCGAGTGGACGAACCCGGCCCGCCGCCGGCGCAGGCGCCGCAGGAGGGCAGGAGCATTTCCGCGCCGACGCGCTCGAAAACTTCCAGATAGCCGCGTTCTATGCAGTAATCCCTGACCGCCATGGTGCCGAACTGCAGGTAGAGCTTCACGCCCGGGGCGGCGCCTAAGCCGTGCTCGACCGCCCAGGCGAGCACGGCGTGATACTGGTCGAAATCCTCGCGCTTGCCCGCGGTACACGATCCGCCATAGGCGATGTCGACTTCCGCTCTGCGCTTCAGGCCG
>JAJZUN010000587.1 GCA_021848555.1 Pseudomonadota bacterium
ACGCCTATGCGCCGGAAATCGACGTTTATTGGGGCAATGAGAAGAAGTGGCTCTCCGACCGTGATCGCTATTCCGGCGAGCGCGATCTCGAAAACCCGCTGGCCGCCGTGCAGATGGGCCTCATCTACGTCAATCCCGAAGGTCCCGGCGGCAACCCGGATCCGATCAAATCCGGCCGCGACGTGCGCGAAACCTTCGCGCGCATGGCCATGAACGATTACGAAACCGTGGCGCTCACCTGCGGCGGCCACACTTTCGGCAAATGCCACGGCGCGGGCGACGCGTCCCTGGTCGGCCCGGAGCCCGAGGCCGCGCCGATGGAACAGATGGGCCTGGGCTGGAAGAGCGGCTACATGACCGGCAAGGGCGGCGACCAGATCGGCAGCGGCCTGGAAGGCTCGTGGACGCCGACGCCCACCAAGTGGGACATGAGCTATCTGGACATGCTGTTCGGCAACGAATGGGAGCTGACCAAGAGTCCGGCGGGCGCTTGGCAATGGACGCCCAAGCAGGCGACCGACAGCAATATGGCGCCGGCCGCGCACGATGCGTCCAGGAAAGTGCCCATCATCATGACCACCGCGGACATGGCGATGCGCATGGACCCGATCTATGAACCGATCGCGCGCCACTTCCACCAGCACCCGGAGGAATTCGCCGACGCCTTCGCCCGCGCCTGGTTCAAACTCACGCACCGGGACATGGGCCCCAAAGCGCGCTACCTCGGCCCGGAGGTGCCCAAGGAAGACCTGATCTGGCAAGACCCCATCCCGGCCGTGAACCATGCTTTGGTCGATGACAAGGATATCGCCGCGCTCAAGGCCAAGATACTGGCAAGCGGGCTCACCATCTCCGAGCTGGTGTCCACCGCCTGGGCCTCGGCATCGACCTTTCGCGGTTCCGACAAGCGCGGCGGCGCCAATGGCGCGCGCATCCGCCTGGCGCCGCAAAAGGATTGGGAGGTCAACCAGCCTGATCAACTGGCCAAGGTGCTGGACAAGCTCGAAACCATCGGGAGCGACTTCAATGCAACAGCCGGCGGCAAGAAAGTCTCGATGGCCGACCTGATCGTGCTGGCAGGTTGCGCCGGTGTCGAGCAGGCCGCGAAAAACGCCGGCGTCAGCGTGACGGTTCCCTTCACGCCCGGCCGCATGGACGCAAGCCAGGAACAGACCGACGTCGAGTCCTTCGCCGTGCTGGAGCCCGTCGCCGATGGCTTCCGCAACTACCAGAAGGCCAAGTTCAGCGTCTCGGCCGAGGAGCTGTTGCTCGACCGCGCGCAACTGCTCACGCTCTCCGCACCCGAAATGACGGTGCTGGTGGGCGGCATGCGCGTCCTGTGCACCAACTTCGGCAACAGCCGGCACGGCGTCTTCACCGACCGGCCGTGGGCATTGACCAACGACTACTTCGTCAACCTGCTGGATATGGGCACGGAGTGGAGGCCGACATCGGCCGATGCCGACGTGTTCCAAGGCACCGATCGCAAAACGGGGGCGAAAAAATGGACCGGCACTCGCGTCGATCTGGTGTTCGGCTCCAACTCCCAGTTGCGCGCGCTGGCAGAGGTCTATGGTTGCGCGGATGCCCCGGAAAAGTTCGTCAAGGACTTCGTGGCGGCATGGGACAAGGTAATGAACCTGGACCGCTTCGACCTCGCCTGAGTCGATCGCACCGGCCACCAAGGACCGGGCTCGCCGGCCTCGAACCACTTCGGTTCGAGGCCGTTTTTTTGTAGCGTCACTACAGCGCGATAGCATAGGGTGCTCCGGCCTGCGGCCGGGGAATACCGAATCAATCAAAGGAGCCCAACCATGCCGTCGCCCTCTCTGACCTTCTACACCCATCCGCAATCGCGCGGGCGCATCGTGCGCTGGATGCTCGAGGAGGTGGGCGTGCCCTATGAAACCGTGCTGCTCGACTACGGCACGAGCATGAAGGCGCCGGAGTACCGCGCGATCAACCCCATGGGCAAAGTTCCGGCGATTCGCCATGGCGACACCGTAGTCACCGAGGCGGCGGCCATCTGCGCCTACCTCGCCGACGCGTTTCCGGCCGCCGGGCTCGCCCCCGCGCCAATTTCGCCGCTGCGCGGGCCTTATTACCGCTGGATGTTTTTCGTCGCCGGGCCGCTCGAAGCCGCGGCCAGCAATCAGGCCCTGGGTTTCGTCGTGCCGCCAGGGCGCGAGCGCATGATGGGCTACGGCAGCTATGCCGAGGTACTCGATGCGCTGGACGGCGTCACGAGCCAGGCCGCTCCCTATTTGCTGGGCGAGCAGTTCAGTACGGCCGATGTGTACGTCGGCTCGCATCTGGCGTTTGGCATGCAGTTCGGCACGATCGAGAAGCGCCCCGCATTCGTGAGTTATTGCGAAACCCTGGACGCGCGCCCAGCGCGCCGGCGGGCAAGGCAACTCGACGACGCGCTCGCCGCCGCGGCGCCGCGTTGAGCCAACAGGCAAACGTATCCTCCGCGCGCCAACATGGAACCGCCTAGCCCGCCTTCCGACGACGCCCGCGCCGCGCATGACGCGGTTGCCGCCATCTGGCACATCGAATCGGCCCGGGTCGTGGCTAGCGTCGCGCGCCTTACGCGCGACCTGGGCCTGGCCGAGGAATGCGCCCAGGACGCGCTGGTCGTCGCGCTCGAACACTGGCCGGCCGAGGGCATACCCAACAACCCCGGCGCCTGGCTCACGAGGGCAGCCAAGAATCGCGCGCTCGATCATTTGCGCCATCAGATGCAGGCCGTGCCCAAGCATGCCGAACTCGCGGCCGAGCTCGACGCGCAGCATGAAATCAAATCGGCCGACTTCGCCGAGATGGTGGACGACGCGCTCGACGACACCATCGGCGACGATCTGCTGCGGCTGATCTTCACCGCCTGCCATCCCGTGCTCTCGCCCGAGGCGCGCGCGGCACTCACGCTGAAGGTGGTCGGCGGCCTCTCCACCGGCGAGATCGCGCGCGCCTACCTCATGCCCGAGCCGACCATCGCCCAGCGCATCGTACGCGCCAAGCGCACGCTCGCCGAAGCCCGCGTGCCCTTCGAAGCACCGCGCGGGCCCGAACTCGACGCGCGGCTCGCTTCGGTGCTCGAAGTCCTGTACCTGATTTTCAACGAGGGCTATGCCGCCACCGAGGGCGAGCACTGGACGCGCCCGGCGCTGTGCGAGGAG
Organism: Pseudomonadota bacterium; assembly: GCA_021848555.1. Next base: position 3,180 of record JAJZUN010000587.1, read on the forward strand.
GCC
>JAJZUN010000588.1 GCA_021848555.1 Pseudomonadota bacterium
CAGAACAAGATGGCCGTAATACAAGAGGAGGTGCGCCAGAAGCACTGGGACCTCATGGGCAGGATGAACGCAGAACAACTGAAGCTTCAACAACTTTACTTTTCCGGCAAGCGAGACTCTGCGACGATCGAGGCGCAAAACAAGAAAATCTACCAGCTCCAGCGCGAGATGGAAGAGTCCTGGATGGATGCGCAGGCCCGCATGGATGCGATGCTGACAAAGGAGCAGAAAGACCAACGTCGCAGTGGCTACGGTCATGGTCGGATGATGCGGTAGAAAATAACGGGCGCCTGCCGTCAGCGGATATGGAAAGCTCGGCACGTCGGATCGTGTACTTGTCGCAGTCATGAGCGTGCTCGCTTACCCACCTTCGCGATGGGCTCGCTTTGCGGTGGTCGCTGGCCCTGGCATGGTCGTCATGCTGGCCGACACCGATGCCGGCAGCATCATTACGGCGGCCCAAAGCGGCGCGCAATGGGGCTATCGCTTGCTTTTGTTGCAGCTGGTGCTGGTCCCCATCCTGTTCGTTGTGCAGGAGTTGACGGTGCGCCTCGGCATCGTGAGCGGCAAAGGCCATGGCGAGCTGATCGGTGATCACTTCGGGCGAGGCTGGGCGTGGGTTTCTGTCGGCACGCTCGTCTTGGCCTGCGTCGGGGCACTATTGAGCGAGCTGAGCGGCCTGGCCGGGGTGGGATTACTGTTCGGTGTGCCGTCTTGGGTCACGATGGCGGTGGTCGTGGGTGGATTGACCCTCATGGCCTATACCCGCTCGTATCTGTCGGTCGAGCGCATCGCGATGGCCATCGGCGCCTTCGAGCTGGTGTTCCTGCTGGTGGCGTGGAAAGCCCAGCCGCAGGCAACGGCGATGATGTCGGGCGCCTTGAGCATTCCATGGCGCGAGCCGAAATATCTGTACCTGGTCGCCGCCAATATCGGTGCGGTGATCATGCCTTGGATGGTGTTCTACCAGCAGTCCGCAGTGGTGGAGAAGAAGCTGACCATCGACGACTTGCCGGCGGCGCGCTGGGACACGGCGTTCGGCGCTCTTATCACGCAGGTGATTATGGCCAGCGTACTGGTGGCTACGGCCGCGACGCTGGGCAAAGCCGACACCCATGCCGCGCTCGACACGGTACAGCAGATCGCGCAGGCGATCACGCCGTTTGTTGGCGAAGGGACGGGCAAGCTGCTATTCGGGCTGGGCATGACCGGCTCGGCGCTGGTAGCGACCATCGTGGTTACGTTGACCGCCGCGCGCAGCTTGGGCGAAGTGCTGGGCGTAAAGCATTCGTTGGAATATGCGCCACGTGAGGCGCCGTGGTTCTATGGTTGCTACACGGTGTCATTGGCAGCCGGTGGCCTGCTCGTTGCCTCCGGCGTCAATCTCGTTAACCTCAGCGTCGGCGTGCAGGTGATGAACGCCTTACTGCTGCCGATCGTACTGGGTTTTCTGTACCTGCTTGCGCGCCGCCTGCCGACGCCCCATCGGCTGCGCGGCGGCTACGCAGTAGTGGTGGCGCTCATTATCGTGCTGACTGCAGGGTTCGGTGTCTACGCAGGCTTAGCGGGCGTAGCGGGATAGGAACTCATGCAAACGGCATGTTGTTAAATAGAGTATTTCGTAAGGGTCCAGCCACTGCATGGTCACGGACATCGCTTGAAGCGCGGCGAGTGGGTGAATCCTACTGACAGACATCGCCTCAGGCGAGGAGTGAGAACATGGCCGGGCAATATTCGCATTTGCAGTTCTTTCGACGCACGCCCAACGCGTTGCTTGCGCGTTATTTTCGGGAGAAGCACAGCGTCCTGCAGGAGATCGGATTCGAAAGATTGAAGGAAACGGAGATTGAGTCCATTTTCGAGGGTCTCATTTTAGCCGCTTGACTCCGTAGCAGCTACAGGTTGTTAAATGAATCATCGAGTGAATAAGTGAAACCGAACATGAGCGAATGCAAAGCCGGCGGATGTGGTTGTTCATTGGCGCCAGTAGCGCTGATGGAATCGCGCCCCATGGGTGCGAAGAGGGTTCTGTACCGCATCGACAACATGGACTGCCCCACTGAGGAAGCGCTGATCCGCAACAAGCTGGGGCCTCTCGACGGGGTGACGGGGCTGGACTTCAACCTGATGCAGCGCACGCTGGCGGTGAGCCATCGGCTCGAATCGCTTGCACCGGTAGAGGCGGCGTTGGCTTCCATCGGCATGAAGGCGCAACGCGTCGTCACGCCGACAGAGTGCGTACGTACGGTGCTGGCTATCGCCAAAATGGACTGCCCGACCGAGGAGTTGCTGATTCGGGACAAACTCACCGGCATGGACGGCGTGGCAGCGCTGGATTTCAACCTGTTGCAGCGTAGCCTGACGGTGATGCACAGGCCGGGTGCGTTGGACGCGGTTCTCACGGCCCTGCAGGCCATCGGCTTTGAGGCGAATGTTGAGTCGGGCGGCGCGACGGGTGCAGTTGCACCTGCGGAACCAATACCGAAGACGAACTGGTGGCCGATGGTGATTGCCGGGGTCACCGCGACGCTGGCCGAGGGCGTGTATTGGATCAACGACGGCAATCACTGGGCTGTCGTCGCACTCGCGCTGGTGGCAATTTTCACGGGCGGTCTGCCGACCTACAAGAAAGGCTGGATCGCGCTCAAGAATCGCAATCTGAACATCAACGCGCTGATGTCGATCGCGGTGACCGGCGCGATGCTCATCGGGCACTGGCCGGAAGCGGCGATGGTGATGTTCCTGTTCGCGCTGGCCGAGGTGATCGAGGCCAAGTCGCTCGACCGGGCGCGAAACGCGATTCGCGGTTTGATGGATCTCGCGCCCGAAACCGCGACCGTGCGCCAGGAAGATGGAAGCTGGATGGAACTGCCAGCCACGGCCGTGCCGCTGGGCGCCGTAGTACGTCTGCGACCCGGCGAGCGGATCGCGCTAGATGGCGTGGTGATCAGCGGGCACTCAACGGTGAATCAGGCTCCGATCACCGGCGAGAGCCTGCCGGCGGACAAGGCCGAGGGCGACAGCGTGTTCGCGGGCACGATCAACGAGGCAGGATCATTCGAATATCGGGTGACTGCGGAGGCAAGTCATTCAACGCTGGCCCGGATCATTCACGCCGTCGAGTCGGCTCAGGGCAGCCGTGCGCCGACCCAGCGTTTCGTTGACCAGTTCGCCCG
>JAJZUN010000589.1 GCA_021848555.1 Pseudomonadota bacterium
GGGCGAGTAGCGGACTTGCACCTCCAAATGGGTGCGCCCTGCCGGGCGCACCAATAAAAAAGGACGCCTGAGCGTCCTTTTTTGCTTAGGCCATGCAGGTTCTCAGCTAGGCTGCACGGAACCCGGTTGCGGCGCCTCGGCAATCGAGACCTCCACCGCCTTCATCGACAAGCGCAGCCGGCCCTTGTCGTCGGCTTCCAGCACCTTGACCTTCACCAGCTGGCCTTCCTTGAGATGGTCGGCAACGCTGGCGACGCGCTGCTGACTGATCTGGGAAATGTGCAGCAAGCCGTCTTTGCCGGGCAGCACGCTGACGATGGCACCGAAATCGAGCAGCTTGAGCACGGTGCCGTCATACACCTTGCCCACTTCCACATCGGCTGTAATCGCCTCTATGCGCTTCCTCGCCAGTTCCCCGCCCTCGGAACTGATGCAGGCGATACTGACCGTGCCGTCGTCTTCGATATCGATGGTCGTACCGGTTTCCTCGGTCAGCGCGCGGATCACCGCGCCGCCCTTGCCGATCACGTCGCGGATCTTGTCCGGATTGATCTTGATCTTGATGATGCGCGGCGCGAAGCTCGAAATATCCGAGCGCGACGACGGCAGTACGGCTGTCATTTTCTCCAGTATCACCATGCGGCCTTCGCGCGCCTGCGACAGCGCCACCTGCATGATTTCCCTGGTGATGCCTTCGATCTTGATGTCCATTTGCAGCGCGGTGACGCCGCTGTCTGTGCCCGCGACCTTGAAATCCATGTCGCCGAGATGGTCTTCGTCGCCGAGGATGTCGGTCAGCACCGCAAAACGGTTGCCTTCCTTGATCAGGCCCATCGCGATACCCGCCACATGCGCCTTCATCGGCACACCCGCATCCATCAGCGCCAGGCTGCCGCCGCATACCGACGCCATCGAACTCGAGCCATTGGACTCGGTGATCTCCGACACCAGACGCATGCTGTAGCCGAACTCCTCTACCGAGGGCAGGGTCGCCAGCAGGGCGCGCTTGGCCAGGCGCCCGTGTCCGATCTCGCGCCGCTTGGGCGAGCCGACGCGGCCGGTTTCGCCGGTGGCATAGGGGGGAAAATTGTAGTGCAGCATGAACCGGTCTTTGTATTCGCCCATCAGCGCATCGATGATCTGCGAGTCGCGCGCCGTTCCCAGCGTCGCAACCGCGATGGCCTGGGTTTCGCCGCGGGTAAACAGCGCCGAGCCGTGGGTCCGCGGCAGAACGCCGAGCCGGATGGTGATCGGGCGCACGGTGCGCGTGTCGCGGCCGTCGATGCGCGGTTCGCCGTCCAGGATCTGGTTGCGCACGATTTTCGATTCCAGCGCGAAACAGATTTCCTTGGCTGCGTTTGCATCCGGTCCGCCTTCGGCGCCGACGCCGATATCGGCGAACACGCGTTTCCAGATGTCATCGATGGCCTGTGAGCGCGCCTGCTTTTCCTTCACCTGGAACGCGGCGCGCAGTTCTGCTTCGGCCAGCGCGGCCACGCGCGCCACCAGGGTTTCGTCCTTGGCCGGCGGCTGCCAGTCCCACGCCGGCTTGGCGGCGGCGTCGGCGAGTTCGTTGATCGCCGTGATCGCTGCCTGCATCTGCTCGTGGCCGAACATCACTGCGCCGAGCATCACCTCTTCGGACAGCTCCTGCGCTTCCGACTCCACCATCAGCACCGCGTGTTCGGTGCCCGCGACCACCAGGTTGAGTTTCGAATCCTTCAGCTGGGTCGCCGTCGGATTGAGGATGTACTGGCCGTTGGCAAAACCCACGCGCGCCGCACCGATCGGGCCGTTGAACGGAATTCCCGACAATACCAGCGCCGCCGATACGCCGATCAGCGCGGCAATATCGGGATCGACTTCCGGGTTGACCGACATGACCGTCGCCACCACCTGGACTTCGTTGTAAAAGCCATCCGGGAACAGCGGACGAATCGGACGGTCGATCAGGCGCGAGGTGAGAATCTCCTTCTCGGAAGGCCGGCCTTCGCGTTTGAAAAATCCGCCGGGGATCTTGCCTGCGGCGTAGGTCTTTTCGATGTAATCAACGGTCAGCGGGAAAAAATCCTGCCCGGATTTGGCGTGCTTGGAGCCCACCACGCTGCACAGCACCACGGTGTCGTCCATGTTGACCAGGACGGCGCCGCCGGCCTGGCGCGCGATTTCGCCCGTCTCCAGGGTTACTGGATGAGCGCCATAGGTAAAAGTTTTTTTGATCGGATTCAAGGTATGGTCCTTTGCAAAGGGCGCGCAGCGCGCCAGCGGTCAGATGAGGGAACGGGGTCTCGAACAGCACATGCGCCCGCGTAAAAGCAAAACGCCCGCCGTGTTGCCGGCGGGCGTCGAAGTTACTTGCGCAGGCCCAGCCGCTCGATCAGGCTGCGGTAGGTATCCGCATTCTTGCGCTTCAGGTAGTCCAGCAGCTTGCGCCGCTGGCTGACCATTTTCAGCAGGCCACGGCGGGAGTGGTGATCTTTGACGTGGGCTTTGAAATGGGGGGTGAGTTCGTTGATGCGCGTTGTCAGCAGGGCGACCTGTACTTCCGGGGAACCGGTGTCGCCCTTGGCGCGCTGGTAATCGTTCATGACTTGCGCTTTGTGCGCAGTGGTAAATGGCATTCTGATACTCTCCTGGGTCGGGTCGTCGTAGCTGCAGCAAAGGCGCGGATTCTACACCGAAAACGGGTGGTTTTTCAAGGGTTTTCCTCGATTTTTTGGGACAGGTCGGCGTGCCGCAGGCCGGCCTGGGCCTGCGCGATCACGCGCTTGGGCGAGATTACCCCGTCTGAGCCCGCCTCGCCCACGCCGAGCAAGGCCCCGCCACTGCCATAGACCCGCACCCGCGCCTGCGCCTGCCCGGCCCAGGACACTCCCTGCCCCTGCAGGAATCGCGCCTGCTGCGCCGGTTCGAGGCGCACTTCGGGCAGGTCCTGCAGCAAGGCATCCAAGGGCAGGAGCCGCGCGTCCCGCGCCTCGGCCGGCAAGGCATCCAGGCTTTCCAGAGTATGCGCGCAGTCCAGGCCGAAGCGCCCGACTGCGGTGCGGCGCAGCGCCGCCAGATGTGCGCCGCAACCGAGCGCCTCGCCCAGGTCGTGCGCAATCGAGCGGATATACGTGCCCTTGCTGCAGGTCACGCAAAGCGCGAGCCGGTCGCCGTCGAACCACTGCA
>JAJZUN010000590.1 GCA_021848555.1 Pseudomonadota bacterium
TTTCGATGATCGCTGACTTGCTCTTGCGTGAACAAGGGGTAAGGTGCTTACCAGCGCTATCGCATTCACCAGTATCCGACCAGGAGAAAGGAGATTCCATGGAACAGTGTCTGAATTTGCCGAATCGCTACGCCATGATCCTCGACACCGAAGCGATCAAAGGCGTCATCGCGCATGCCGCCGCATTGAAGCTGCCGCGCCGGGAATGCCATCCACTGGACAGCTATCGAGGCCAGGCCGCGAATGCCGCCCTGGCGAAATACGATGCCGAGGTCGACGCCGCCCCTGCGGCGAACGAGGACCTGGACGTTGTCGACGCGGTGCTCGAAGCGCTGGTCTCATCCGTTGCGGAGGATGCCGATTTCGCCGACGACGATGTCTAGGGTCTGTTGACATTCACCGCATGATATTTGCTGGCCCCCTCCAGCATGCGAGGAGTATGATAAAGGCCGGATTTCCTATACGGCTGAGAAAGGGTCAATCATGAACGCATTCCTTACCAGGCCTCGCCACGCGGCGGGTTTCACCTTGATCGAGCTGGTCGTTGTAATCATCATCCTGGGCATACTCGCCGCCATCGCTTTGCCGCGTTTCATGAACCTGCAGGGCGATGCGCGCGTGGCAAAATTGAACGCCGCTCGCGGCTCGGTCATCTCCGGCGCCGCCCTGGTTCACGCCAAGGTCTTGACCCGCGCCGGCGTCGCGGACACTGCAGTGTGCCCCGGGACCGCGATTACCGCCGACAACACGACTACCGTCTGTTCCGAAGGCGGCGTAATCGCCATTACCAACAGCTACCCTGCGGTGACACTCACCGCCGCTTTGGGTACCGGCAATCCCGGGATCATAGGCGCGGCAGGGCTTACAGGGGTATTCAATCCTACCGCGGCGCAGCTTGCGGCAGAAGGCTACACGGTAACGGGAGTCGGAACGGTTCAGACGATCCAGATAGTCGGCGCGACCACGCCGGCAAACTGTTCATTTACCTATACCGGGCCCGCCGCTGCCGGCGCGTCACCGGTAATATCGGCCGCCACGACCACCGGCTGCTAGGTCGACCGGGTTTCCACACGGACGATCCGGCCTAACAGCGGCCCCATCCGCGGGGCCATCGTGCCGGCCGCGCCCCGCGCCCTCCCGGCTCCTCAGCCGAGGAATCGAACCGTGGCGTCCAGGGCAAGCCTGTCGGTGCGCGTCTTGTTGACGGGCGCAGCATCGTCGGCATAGCCGAACGACATGCCGAACAAAATGCCGGTGTCCTCGGGCAGACCGAACATCCTGCGCGCCGGATCGGGAAACATTCCGAGCGCGCCCTGCATGCAGCTTGAAATGCCGCGCTCGGCCATCAGCAGCGCCACGGTCTGCGCGTAAATGCCCAGATCGACGGCCCCGGTCAGCTTGAGGTACTTGGCCATGGTGAAAAACGCCGCATGCGGCGCGTCGAAAAAGCTCCAGTTGCGCAGCAGCGCCATTTGCCGGCGCGGTTTGTCCGTGCGCGCTATGCCCATCGCGCCATAGAGCGCATTGGCCGAACCGAACTGGCGTTCGCGATGCGCCTCCTGGTATTTGACATCCCACTCGAAGTCCGGGTTGGCGGGCTCACCGCTCAGGACGGCGGCAACCAGTTCGCTTTTCAGCCGGTCCTTGCTCGCGCCGGATACGACGTAGGCCCGGCAGGGCTGGACGTTGCAGTTGGAAGGCGCCTGCCGCGCCAGGGTGAAGATTTCTTCCAGCACCGCCTGCGGGACCGGCGTAGCGCGGAACGCGCGAACCGAATAACGCTGGGACAGCACATCGGATACGGACATCGCGGCCAAGCCTAATCCTTCGCCGGCGGCTTGGTGTCCGCCTGCAAACTAGTGTCCGCCTGCGGCTTAGTGTCCGCCTTCGACCCGGTGTCCGCCTTCGGCGCGGGGTCGGGCTCCCGGCTGATCAGATTGATCGCGCTTTCCAGGTCGAAGCCCTCTTCCCTGACGGTCTGCTGCAATTCGCGGCACTCGAGTATTTCGCAGCGCTGGTAGATCTGCTCGACTTTGCGCTCGGCATCCGCGCGATCGCGCGCCGCGAACATCAGATTGTCCACGACGGTGCCGCTGCGGGTCTTGATCTTGAAGCCGAACTTGATCATGTCAGCAAGTCCTGGCCGCGCGGCAGGCTGCGAGCACGGGTGCCGCCGGGGCCATGGGCCGGCCTTCCCTCGCCCAGTCGCGTATGCCGTTCTTGACGTTGTAGACCTTGGCATATCCCGCCTGCTGCGTCAGAAACTGGCTTAGCACCTTGGTGCGGTTGCCGCTGCGGCAAATGACGATCAGCGGATCTGCGGGCTTGGCGATGGCCTTCGCCTGTTTCAGCCAGGCGGCCGGATCGGCCTGGCCACGCTCGTCGAAGAAAGTCAGCAAATGGCTGCCGGGCACAATGCCGGTTTCCTCCCACTCCGGCCGGGTGCGGATGTCGATCACCGGCACGCCCGAGGCGGCCAGTTTCGCCAATTGGACGTTGTCGATGTCGACAATGTCGGCGCGGGCGGTGGCGCAGACTCCAATAACCAGGCAAAAACCTACAAGCAGGCGACGCATCAATAATCCTCCCGATTGATCGGCAATCCGCGAACCGGCGTTTTCACTTCTCCAGCCCGCCGACATAGAAGCGATTCCAGGTCGGGGTGATGATGAGCTCGTTGACGCAGGCGCGCGGCGGCAGGCTGGCGAGGTACAGCAGGGTCTGGCCGAGGTCCTCCGCCTGCAGCATTTTTTCGCGTTCTTTCCTGGGCGGCGGCACCGGTCGCTTCTCCAGGATAGGCGTCGCCACCTCGCCGGGCAGCACCGAAGTTGCGCGTATGCCGTGGATGCACTCCTCGGCGTTGATCGACTCCGACAGCGCGATCACCGCGCGCTTGGTCGCATTGTAGGCCGGCCCGGTGAGCGTGCTCGGATAACGTCCGGCCCAGGACGAAACGTTGATGATCAGGCCGTCCTGCTGCGCGCGCATCGCCGGCAGCGCCGCGTGGCAGCAGTAGAACAGGCCGGAAAGATTGATCGCCACCACATCGTCCCAGCCTTCGGTCTCGACGTTGTGCCAGTTGCGCTTGCCGAGGTTGGTGCCGGCGCTGTCTATCACGATGTCGATGCGTCCGTGCCGGCGCAGGATGTCCTGCGCCGCCGCGGCCACCG
>JAJZUN010000591.1 GCA_021848555.1 Pseudomonadota bacterium
ATGCCTGGCCCGCGCCGCAGGCGCTGGAGGCGATCGATGCCGACGCGCTGATCGAGCGCCGGCCGGACGTGCGCGCGGCGCACGCGCGCATCGAGGCGGCCGGGGCCGCGCGCGACTTGGCGAAGAGCCTGCGGACACGCGATCTCACGCTGGGCGCGCAGTTCGATCACTATCCGGTGAATCCCCTGTATGCGGCGACCAGTGGCGCCGGCACGGGCAACACCTGGGGCGTCTTCGTGAGCGCTCCGCTATTCACCCGGTACTACTTCGAGGGTGAGATCGCACAGGCCGAAAGCGCCTACAACTCGGCCCTCGACAATCTCGAGCGCGCGCGCGCCGTGGCACGGTCCGAGATCGCCAAAGCGCTCTCGGAGGTAAACGCCGCGGCCGAGCGCCTGGCGCGCTACCGCGACGGCATGCTGGCCGAGGCGAAAAAAGCGGCCGACTCGGCTGAATTCGCCTACAAGAACGGCGCCATCGGCGTGATGGATCTGCTCGATGCGCGGCGCACGCTGCGCGCTATCCAAATGGACGCCGCCACGGCGCAGGCGGATCACGCCAAGGCGCTGGCGGCCTGGCAGGCCGGCTTGGGCAGCGCGCAATAGGCGCCGCACGAACATAAGAGATCGGAGGGGGAGAGTGCGAATTTCGCTGTGCATGGTCCTGCTTGCCGCGCTGCTTGCGGCCGGCTGCGACAAGATCGACAAGAAACCCGAAACCGCGCGGCCCCGGCTGGAGGGCGCCAGACTGGTATTTCCCGCCGGCGCGCCGCAACTGCAGACCATCAAGTCCGAGGCGGCCGAGGCGGGCAAGCCCGCCACCCTGCGCCTCTCGGGCAGGCTGGTCTGGGACGAAGGCAAGACCGTGCGCGTGTTTCCGCCTTTCTCCGGGCGCGTGCTGCGCATCCTCGCCAACCCGGGCGATCCGGTCACGCCGGGACAGGCGCTGGCGGTGCTCGCGTCGCCCGATTTCGGCCAGGCGCAGGCCGAGGCGCGCCGGGGCGCCACCGACTTCGCGCTCGCCGAAAAGAATCTGGCGCGGCTGCGCGAGCTGCATGCGGGCGGCGTCGCGCCGCGCAAGGACCTGCAGACTGCGGAAGCCGATTTTGCGCGCGCCCAGTCCGAGCTGCAGCGCGCGCAAAAGAAGATCAGCCTCTACGGCGGCAACGAGGCCGCGGTCGATCAGAGCTTCGCGCTCAGGAGCCCGATTGCCGGCATCGTGGTCGAACGCAACATCAATCCGGGCCAGGAGCTGCGTTCCGACATGGCGCTCGCCAATGCGCCCGCCATGTTCGTGATCACCGATCCGGCGCACTTGTGGGTGCAGCTGGACGCGAGCGAGGGAGACCTGGCGCAGTTGAAGCGCGGCCGGATGCTGCAGTTGCGCTCCCCGTCCTATCCCGGCCTGACTTTTGCCGCCAAGGTGGACGTGGTGTCCGATTTCATCGATCCGCTGACGCGGGTGATCAAGGTGCGCGGCTCGGTGGACAACCGCGAGCGTAAGCTCAAGGGCGAGATGTTCGTCAGCGCGGACATGGACATCGGCATCAAACCCGGCGTCGAGGTGCCGGTCAAGGCGGTGTTTCTCGCCGGCGACAAGTACTACGCATTCACCGAGGACGCGCCCGGCCGCTACACCCGGGTCGAAGTCAAGACCGACGGCAACGCCAACGGCCACATCGGCGTGATCGCGGGCCTCGCGCCGGGACAGAAGGTGGTGGTCGAAGGCAGCCTGCTGCTGCAGCGCCTGGCGAAAGAGCTTGCCGGTGAATAGCGGGACGCGATGATCAAGCGCGTCGTTTCCTTCGCCCTGCACAAGCCGCTGTTCATCGTGCTGGGGATGGTGCTGTTCATCGGCGGCGGCATCGCGGCGTTCAAGGCGCTGCCGGTGGAGGCGTTCCCCGACGTCACCGACACCCAGGTGACGGTGATCACGCTCTACCCGGGGCGCGCGGCCGAGGAAGTGGAAAAGCAGGTCACCATCCCGCTGGAGGTGGTGCTGGCCGGCATGCCCAACACCGTGCGCATGTTCTCCCACACCCAGTTCGGCCTGTCCTTCATCATCCTGACGTTCGACGACCGCGCCAACGCCTATTTCGCGCGCACCCAGGTGAACGAACGGCTGCGCGAAGCGGAGCTGCCCGAAGGCATCACGCCGCAAATGGCGCCGCTGTCGACGCCGATCGGCGAGGTCTACCGCTACCGCCTCAAGGGAGACGGCCACGATTCGAGCGAGCTGCGCACCCTGCAGGACTGGGTGGTGATGCGCCAGCTGAAACTGGTTCCCGGCGTCGCCGACGTGGTGACGCTGGGCGGCCTGGTCAAGCAATACGGGGTCAATCCGGACCTGTCCCGGCTGCGCTATTACAACGTGACCCTGCAGCAACTGTTCACGGCGCTGTCGCGCGGCAACGCCAACGCCGGCGGCAGCTATCTGGAACAGGGGCGGCAGCAGTACCTGATCCGCGGACTGGGCCTCTTGCGCAACGCCGACAACATCGGCAATATCGTCGTCGCCGAGCGCAACGGCGTGCCCGTGCTGGTGAAGCATATCGCCGATGTGACCGTAGGCGCGGTGCCGCGCCAGGGCATCGTCGGCGAGGACCAGGACGACGACGTGGTCACCGGCATCGTGCTGATGCGAAAGGGCGAGAACCCGTCCCAGGTCCTGGCGGGCGTGAAACAGAAAATCGATTTCGTCAACGCCTCGATGCTGCCCAAGGGCGTGCAGGCGGTCGCCTTCTACGACCGCACCTGGCTGATCGACAAGACCCTGAAGACGGTGTTCACCAACCTCACCGAAGGCGCGCTGCTGGTGACCCTGGTGCTGGTGCTGTTCCTCGGCAATTTTCGCGCCGCGGCCATCGTTGCGTTGGTGATCCCGCTGTCGCTGCTCGCCACCTTCCTCGGCCTGACTTTCGTCGGCATCCCGGCCAATCTGCTGTCGCTCGGAGCGATGAATTTCGGCATCATCGTCGACGGCGCGGTGATCGTGGTGGAGAACGTGTTCAGGAAGCTGTCCGAGAGCGCGCAGGACCGCACGCCGCGGCTGCAGAAAATCCTCGACGCCACGGTGGAGGTCGGCCGGCCCACGCTGTTCTCGATGCTGATCATCATCGCCGCGCATATTCCGATTTTCACGCTGCAGCGCCAGGAGGGCCGCATTTTTG
>JAJZUN010000592.1 GCA_021848555.1 Pseudomonadota bacterium
AAAGCCGCACAGGGCTAACAGCGCAGACGCGAATCCGGATGCGGCGCGGCCTGCCTTCAATTGCGGCGATGCATAGTGCATGAGCTTCAAGCTGTGATTGCCGAAGATCTAAAGCACTTCCGCTGCAAAGTCCGCCAGGCGCGAGCGCTCGCCGCGCTGCAGCGTGACGTGGCCGCCGTGCGACCAGCCCTTGAAGCGGTCGACGACGTAAGTGAGGCCGGAGGAGCCCTCGGTGAGATAGGGCGTGTCGATCTGCGCGATGTTGCCGAGGCATACCACTTTGGTGCCGGGGCCGGCGCGCGTGATCAGCGTGCGCATCTGTTTGGGCGTGAGGTTTTGCGCCTCGTCGATGATCAGGTATTTGTTGAGGAAGGTGCGTCCGCGCATGAAATTGAGCGACTTGACCTTGATGCGCGAGCGGATCAGGTCGCGCGTCGCGGCGCGGCCCCATTCGCCGCCCTCGTCGTCGGATTTGTTGAGCACCTCGAGATTGTCCTCCAGCGCGCCCATCCAGGGATTCATTTTCTCTTCCTCCGTACCGGGGAGGAAACCGATGTCCTCGCCCACCGGAACGGTGACGCGGGTGATGATGATCTCGGAGAAAACCTTGCTCTCCAGCGTCTGCATCAGCCCGGCGGCGAGCGTGAGCAGGGTCTTGCCGGTGCCGGCCTGGCCGACCAGGGTGACGAAATCGACCTCCGGATTCATCAGCAGATTGAGCGCAAAATTCTGCTCGCGGTTGCGCGCAGTGATGCCCCAGATGTTGTTCTTCTGGTGGGTATAGTCCTTGATCGTTTCGAGCACCGCGCTGCGCCCGCTTTGCTCGCGCACGATCGCATGCAGCGGACGCTCGCTTTCCTGGTAGACGAATTCGTTCACCAGCAGGTGCTGGCACAGCGGCCCTTTGACGCGGTAGTAGGTGCGTCCGTCTTTTTTCCAGGACTCCATGTCCTTTGCATGCAAGTCCCAGAAGTCCGCAGGCAGCTCGCGCAGGCCGGTATAGAGGAGGTCGATGTCCTCCAGCACCTTGTCGTTGAAGTAGTCTTCGGCCGCGAGCCCGAGGGCGCGCGCCTTGATGCGCATGTTGATGTCTTTCGACACCAGGATGACCTGCCGCTGCGGCTGCTGCCGCTGCAGCGCCATGACCACGCCGATGATGTGATTGTCCGCCTTGCCCAGCGCGAGCGACTCGGGCAGCGCGCTGTCCAGGGCCTGCGTCTGCAGGAACAGCTTGCCGGTGGCGAAATCGGCCTTGTGGCGCTTGAGCGCAATGCCGGTATCGATCTTGCCGGCGACACTGCTGACGATTTCGTCCAGATAACGGCTCGCCTGGCGCGCGTTGCGTGCGACTTCGGACAGGCCCTTCTTGTGGCCGTCGAGTTCCTCCAGCGTCATGATCGGCAGGAACACGTCGTGCTCCTCGAAGCGGAACAGGCTGGTGGGATCGTGCATCAGGACATTGGTGTCGAGCACGAACAGTTTGGTCAGGGATTTGCCGGAGTCGGAGCGGTTCTTGTGTTTGGTCATGGGAGGATCGTCGGCATTTTCATCGAATGCCGCGCTGTTATCAGAGGGTTTTAGCAAAATCGAGTACCTCCTGTGCATGACCGGGAACTTTGACGCCGCGCCAGGCGCGCAGGATGACGCCTTGGCGATCGATGACGAAGCTGCTGCGTTCGATGCCGCGTACCTGCTTGCCGTACATGTTCTTCATTTTGATCACCCGGAACAGGTTGCAGGCCTTCTCTTCGGTATCGGCGAGCAGGTCGAAAGGAAATTCATGCTTCGCTTTGAAGTTTTCATGCGACTTGAGGCTGTCGCGCGAGATGCCGTAGATGCCGCCGCCGAGTTTGACAAACTGCGGATGCAGGTCGCGAAACTGGATACTCTCGGTGGTGCAACCCGGCGTGTTGTCCTTGGGATAGAAGTACAGCACCAGGAACTTGTCTTTGGCCTGTGACAACTGGAACGTCTTGCCGCCGGTGCAGGGCAGGGAAAAATCCTCAACTTTCTTTTCCATGAATTGTGACGGCCAGTCGGTGATCGCCCGTGGATATTGTTGATGAATCGGGGTGGGAACGCAACTTTGTTCGTAAGCGCTTCATGCAAGGTCGGTTTCCGGCTGGATTCAGGCGAGGAATTCCTTGCCTTGCAGGGCCAGTGTGCCCGATCTGCCGGGAATCTCGCCCATGACCAGCTCATGCCGGGGCAGATCCTGCGCTTTGAGCGTCGCATAAATTGCGCGCGTAGGCACCAGTTCGTAGCCCATGGCCTTCCAGCCCTCGAGCAGCGCTTCGAACACGGGCAGGAGCTTCATGCCCTCGAGTTCGGCGTGCAGCGTATAGACATGGCCGGTAGGCGGCGGGTTCTCCGACAGCTTGAGCAAGTGCGCGGCGACATTGCCGGCATCGAGTCCTTCGAGGCCAATCAGTTCGTCCAAGGTGGGCAGGGTGGTGGGCAGCTGCGGGCAGGCGACGATTTCGCCGCGATAGACCGGGATGAAGGGGCAGCGGCCGCGCGTATCCGAGCAATAATCGAAACGCAGGCGCTGGGTCAGGCGCAGCGCATGCAGATTCATCTGCCAGCCCGCGGCGCCATGGGTGCGCGCCGCGTCGCCGAAGATTTCCGAAAAGCGCAGGTAGGCGGCGCCCATCTGCTCGCCGGTCCAGCGCTCGCCGGAATGCGCCACCTGGTCCTGCCATCTGACGTGATCCCAGGTGTGGATGCCGACTTCGAAGCCCGCATCGCGGGTGGCGCGCAGGATGTCGGCGCAGCGTTTGCCGATGTCGGGGCCGGGCAGCAGCGTACCGTAGAGCAGCGTCTTGAGGCCGTAGTGCTCCAGCACCGAGGTGCGCGACACCTTTTTCATGAAGCCGGGGCGGAACGCGCGCTTGACCGCGCGCCCGGTGTGATCCGGCCCCAGGCTGAACAGGAAAGTCGCGCCGGCTGCGTGCTGTTGCAGGAGCTCGATCAGCCGCGGCACGCCTTCGCGCGTGCCGCGATAGGTGTCGACGTCGATTTTAAGTGCGAGCTTCATTGGGGACGGTGTCTATTTGCAGAGTGCGATGTTGCGCGGACAAAACAAGCTGCTTCGAACTGTAACGCCGGAGCTTGCGCGGACGGCGGCCCGTCCGCGCGGATCGTCGATTGCGCACGGATGAAAAAG
>JAJZUN010000593.1 GCA_021848555.1 Pseudomonadota bacterium
TTCCGATCTCAGACAATTGGCCATGAACGCACGCCTGTCCGGGTCGAATGCGCGCGCGCTGGGCGCGCTGGGTTTGGCCTTGGTTCTGTGGGCGGTTTCGTTTCCTGCGACGCATATTGCGCTCGCAGCTTATCCGCCGGCGCATCTGGCGCTGGCCCGCTATATCCTGGCCACGCTGGTCCTGCTCGCGTATTGCGCCCTGGTGCGAGCGCCGCTGCCGCGCCGCGCCGACCTGCCTGCCCTGATCTTGACCGGCCTGCTGTGCGGCACGGCGTATCAGCTGGGCTTCAACTACGGCATGCGCACGGTGGCGTCCGGGCCGGCCGCGGTGCTCGTCGATACCGTACCCATCTTCGCCGCCTTGTTTGGTTTCTTCTTCCTGCGCGAGCGCCTCGGCATCTGGGCGGTGGGCGGCGTTGCCCTCGGATTCGCCGGGACGGTGTTGATCGCAGCGGGCGAAGCGGGTGCATCCGGCTTCGCCCTCGAACCGGGTGCCGCCTATCTGCTGCTGGCGGCACTGGCTTTCAGTCTGGGTTCGGTGGTGCAAAAGCCGCTGCTCTCGCGCCTGCCCGCGATACCTGCAACGGCCTACTCCTTCGTCGCCGCGACGCTGGGCCTGTGCCTGTTCGCGCCCGGATTGCCGGCGAGCATCGCAGCCGCGTCGGCGTCGGCGAATTGGGCGCTGTTGTTTCTGGCATTGTTTCCCGCGGCGCTGGCGTTCGCGCTCTGGTCCTATGCGCTGGCGCGGCTGCCGGTGGCCCAGGTGGCCAGCGCGCTTTACCTGGTGCCGGTGCTCACCTTTCCGATTGCATGGGTATGGCTGGGCGAAGTGCCCAGCCTGCTGTCATTCTGCGGCGGCGCGGTCGCCCTCGCAGGGGTGCTGTTGGTGCAGTTCAAGAGACATTAGTAGGGTCTGTGTTCGCCCAAGCCGCGGCGTTTGTGGCAGAGTGTGACCAGGATCAGTGCGAGAAATGAACCACGTGCAGCAAGAAGACCAGTTTCGACCCCGCATCGGCTTCATCGGCGCGGGTCGCGTGGCCAAGGGCCTGGCCTGGGCCATGGCGCAAGGCGGGCAGCGCGTGGTCGCCGCGGCCAGCCGCAATGCGGACTCGGCCGCGCAACTGGCGGCAAGAATCGCCGGTTGCCGGGCGTACGCCAACGCGCAGGACGTCGTCGACGGCAGCGATCTGGTCTTTGTCACCGTTCCGGACGATGCGATAGGCGCGGTCGCCGCCGGTGTCAAGTGGCGCAAGGGCGTGGCCGCGGTCCACTGCAGCGGCGCGACCGAGGTGGCTGTGCTGGCTAGCGCGGCGGGCGCCGGCGCCCAGATCGGCGGTTTCCACCCGTTGCAGTTGTTCGCCGATCCGGACATCGCGCTGGCCGGGCTGCCCGGTTGCACCATCGCGGTCGAAGCCGAAGCGCCGCTGTTGTCCCAACTGGAACGACTGGCCGAAGCGCTGCGCTGCCACAGCCTGCGTCTGCCGCCCGGCTGCCGCGCGCGCTACCATGTCGCGGCGCATTACGCCGCCGGTTTCGTCATCACTTTGCTGAATCAGGCGGTCGAACTCTGGCAGAGCTTCGGCATCGAGCGCGAGGCTGCGATACGCGCGTTGCTGCCGCTGCTGCGCGGCACCGCCGCCTCGGTGGAGCGTTCGGGCCTGGCGCAGGGCCTGGCAGGCACCTACTCGCGCGGCGATGTCGGCACGCTGCAAAAGCACCTGGCAGATCTTGCGCTGGTGGGGCCGGACGCGCTGCGACTTTACTGCGAATTGGGCTTGCGCTCCATTCCCTTGGGACTGGAGCGCGGCGCTTACGATGAACATTGCGCCGAAATCATGCGCGCGCTGCTGTTGCGTGCGCTGAAGAGCTAGTGCGCTGGAATCCCGCCGGTCGAAACGGTACCATGCGCATTGAACTTGTATTGAACTCCCAATCCAGACTGTAGAGGGCATCATGCTTCGAATGATGTTGGCTTTTGCGCTAGCCTGCGGCTGCAGCGCGTCGCTGGCGCAGAAGAAGATGTACCGTTGCGGCAACCAGTTCCAGGAGCGGCCTTGCGCGGGGCCGAAGACTGACGCGGCCGCGTTCCCCGCAAGCAAGGCCGATCCGCAGCAGCAACAGGAAGGTGCGGCAAAGCGGCGCGAGCGCGAGCAGGCGATCCATCAGGCCAAGTGCGAGAACTACGCCGAGGAACTGGCCGACATAGACCGGCGCATCAAGGCCGGGGCCGACAACGAGGTGCTCGATCAGTTCAAGCGCCGGCAAAAGGAGATGCGTAGCCGCATCGAGCGCAGCTGCAGTTGAGGCGGCGCAGGCGCGCAAGCGCCGCACCGGCCGTCGCAGCCGCCGACGCGGGATCGGTTGCTTGTGCAGCGCTTTCTGGCTAACCTTGGATCAGGTGCAAGGCCGGACCGTCCAATTCAGTCAACTGTCCTGGGAGAACGTCGTGATCGAGAAAATCTGGTTGAAACAATATCCCGCGGGCGTTCCGGCAGAAATCGACGCCGGCCGCTACGCTTCGATTCCGGATCTGATCGCGGAGGTCGTGCGCAAGTTCGACGGCAAGCCTGCATACAACAATTTCGGTTGCGGCATGAGCTATGCCGAACTGGACCGGCACAGCCGCGACTTCGCCGCCTTCCTGCAGAGCCTGCCGGGAATGAAGAAGGGCGAGCGTGTCGCCATCATGAGCCCCAACCTGATGCAATACCCGGTCGCGCTGCTCGGCGTCCTGCGCGCCGGGATGGTGGTGGTCAACGTCAATCCGCTGTACACGCCGCGCGAGCTCGAACACCAGTTGAAGGACTCCGGCACCAAGGCCATCGTCATCGTCGAGAACTTCGCCAGTACGCTGCAGCAGGTGATCGCGAAGACGCCGGTCGAGCATGTGGTCACCACCCAGCTCGGCGATCTGCTGCCGCTGCCCAAGCGCTGGATCGTCAACCTGGTGGTGAAAAAGGTGAAAAAGATGGTGCCGGACTGGCGCATCGCCGGCGCCATCCCGCTGCGCGCGGCGCTCGCGCGCGGCGCCGGCGCGCAGCTGCAGCCGGTCGGCCTGACGCAGGAGGATATCGCCTTCCTGCAGTACACCGGCGGCACCACGGGCC
The DNA here is from genome assembly GCA_021848555.1 of Pseudomonadota bacterium. The sequence goes on from JAJZUN010000593.1 coordinate 3,108, forward strand.
TGTCCAAGGGTGCGATGCTCACCCACCGCAACATTCTCGCCAACATCGAGCAAGATCG
>JAJZUN010000594.1 GCA_021848555.1 Pseudomonadota bacterium
GTTTTCGGAGGCGACTTCGGCGCCAAGGCGGCTTCGCTCACCATCATGTGCGGCGGTCCGGAAGCGGCGTTCGAGAAAGTGCGCCCGCTGTTCGAGAAAATGGGCAAGAACATCACGCTGGTCGGCGGCAACGGCGATGGCCAGACCACCAAGGTGGCGAACCAGATCATCGTCGCGCTGACCATCGCGGCGGTCGGCGAAGCGCTGCTGTTCGCGAGCAAGGCCGGTGCCGATCCGGCCAAGGTGCGGCAGGCGCTGATGGGCGGCTTCGCTTCCAGCCGGATTCTCGAATTGCACGGCGAGCGCATGATCAAGCGCACTTTCAACCCCGGTTTCCGCATCCGGCTGCACCAGAAGGACTTAGGCCTGGCGCTGCAGGGCGCGCGCGAGCTCGGGCTGGCGCTGCCGCAGACAGCGGGCGCGGCGCAGTTGATGCAGGCCTGTGCCGCGAACGGCATGGCCGATCTCGACCACTCGGCGCTGGTCAAGGCGCTGGAGCTGATGGCGGGGCACGAAGTCGCCTAGGCCTGAAGTTCTCCGCCAACGCACAAGCAGCAGGACGGACTGTTCTCAACCCATACCAAGGAAAGGCGAATACCCATGCGTATGAACGCAGTGAAACAACTCTGGCGCGAGGGCAAGCCGGCAGTCGGTGCCTGGCTGACTATTCCGCACGGCTTTTCGGCCGAGGTGATGGCGCACACCGGTGTCAACTGGCTGTGCGTCGACATGCAGCACGGCTGCATCGACTACTCCGATGCGGTGAACATGCTCACCGCCATTTCCACCACGGCGGTGACTCCGTTCGTGCGCGTGCCGTGGAACGAGCCCGCTATGATCATGAAGGTGCTCGATGCCGGCGCCTACGGGGTGATCGTGCCGATGGTGAGCAACCGCGCCGAAGCCGAGCGCGCCGTCGCGGCCTGCCGCTACCCGCCGACCGGCATGCGCAGCAACGGGCCGAACCGGGCGCTGCTTTACGGCGGCGCCGACTACCAGAAGCACGCCGACCGCGAAATGGCATGCGTGGTGATGATAGAAACGCCCGAGGGCATAGAGAAAATGGACGAGATCATTTCGACCCCGGGACTGGACGCCGCCTACATCGGGCCGACGGACCTCGCGCTCGCGCTGGGCCTGCCGCCGGTGATGGATAACGACGATCCCAAGCATGTCGCGACCGTCAACCGCATGCTCGAAACCTGCAAGCGCCACAAAGTGGTGGCCGGCATACACACCGCCAGTTCCAAGTTCACCCAGCGCTGCATCGACCAGGGATTCCAGATGGTGATGCTGGTGGCGGACCGCGCCGCCATGTCCAACTACGTGAAGGCGGAAATCGGGCGCCTCACCGGTTGGACGCCGATCGTGCCGGCAAAGTGACAATGTTCAAGCCGGCGCGCTGCTAGCGCGCCGGGTGCATGATTTGGCGCGCGTCCTGCATCCTGCGCCGGTTCAAGGGGTTTTCCAGCCTCCGCCCAGCGCTTTGTACAAGACCACCTGGTTCTGCGCCTGCTGGGCCTGCGCCTGCACCAGCGCCTGCTGCGTGGCGAACAACGCGCGCTGCGCATCCAGCACGTCGAGGTAGCTGGCCGCGCCGTTGCGATAGCGCAAATCCGCGAGCTTGAAGCGCTGGGCCTCGGCATTCACCTGCGCTGCCTGCGCCCGCACTTGCTCGCCCAGGGTGGCGAGTCCGGCAAGGGCGTCCGACACTTCGCGGAACGCCGTCTGGATCGCTTTTTCGTACTGCGCTACGGCGATGTCGCGGCCGACCTTGGCCGCATCGAGGTTGGCCTGATTGCGCCCCGAGTCGAAAATCGGCAGCAGCAGCTGCGGCATGAAGGACCAGGCGGATGATCCGCTCTTGAACAGCCCCGACAGCTGGCTGCTGGCGCTGCCCGCGCTGCCGGTCAGGGTGATCCGTGGAAAGAACGCGGCGCGCGCGGCGCCGATATTGGCGTTGGACGCAATCAATTGCTGTTCGGCCGCGCGCACGTCGGGCCGGCGTACGAGGACCTCGGAGGGCAGGCCGACGGGCAGTTCGTTGACCAGATTCTGGCTGGTGAGGCTCGAGGCCTGGGGCAGATCGGCCGGTAGTGATTGTCCGAGCAGCAGCACCAGCGCGTTTTCGTCGACAGCGCGCTGGCGGGTCAGCTGAGCCAGGGTGACGCGCGCGCCTTCGAGCAGCGACTCGGCCTGCCGGTAGTCGAGTTCGGAGGCTGCGCCGACGTCGAACTTGAGGCGGGTGAGTTTGAGCGAATCCTCGCGAGTGGTGAGCGCCTGCCGCGTCACCGCGAGCAATTCGTCGTCGGCCAGCAGGTTCAGATAGGTCGTCGCCACCGAGGAGACCAGCGCGATTTGCACGTTCTTGCGCGCTTCCTCCGTGCCCAGATACTGCGCCAGCGCGGCCGCGCTCAGGCTGCGCACGCGGCCGAAAAAATCGAGCTCGTAGGCGGTGACGGAAACGCCGGCGGTGTAGACGCTGCTTATGCCGCCGCTTCCGCTGGGCTGGCGTGTGCCGGTGGCGCCGATGCCGACCGTGGGCAACTCGTCCGCGCGCCGCACCTGGTACTGCGCGCGCGCCTGCTCGATGTTGAGCGCTGCCACGCGCAGATCGCGGTTGTTGGTCAGTGCGACATCGATCAGGCGCTTCAGGCGCGCGTCGCCGAAATAGCTCTGCCATTCGATGTCGCTCGCCGCCGCGCCGGCCGGCGCCGGCGCGGCAGTGGCGCCGGGGTAGGCCGCCGCAACCGGCGCCGCCGGGCGCTCGTAGTCCGGAATCAGGGTGGTGCAGCCGGCGAGCGAGAGCGCCAGCGCAAAGCCGCCGGCGACGCCAATCGAGCGCAGGCGGCTCATGATCGCCCTCCCCGGTCGTCGGCTGCGGGCGGAGCGTCGTCCTCATGCGCGTACTTGCGGCGCTGGCGTTCGCTGCCCTTGAAAAAGCTGCGCACGACGACGAAGAACACCGGAACGAACAGCACCGCCAGCGAGACCGAGGTGATCATGCCGCCGATCACGCCGGTGCCGAGGACATGTCGGCTGGACGATCCGGCACCGGAGCCGAGCACCATCGGCAGCGTGCCGAGGATGAACGCGAACGAGGTCATGAGTATCGGCCGGAAGCGCAGATGGGCGGCGGCCAGGCCGGCGTCCACCG
>JAJZUN010000595.1 GCA_021848555.1 Pseudomonadota bacterium
TTCTTGCAGATGCCGCTCAATACCGCGATGCCGCCGCGGTGCCTGGGCTTGTCCTGCCGCTCGACGATGGTCCAGGTGGTCGTGAGCGTGTCTCCGGCGCGCACCGGCGCCTTGAAGCGGCAGGTATGCTCGAGATAGGCGATGGCGGTGCCGCCGAAGTACATGCCGACCGGGGCCGACACCAGCGCGCTGGTGAACGGACCGTGCAGGATGCGGCTGCCGAAACGGCTTTGCTTGCCGTGCAGCTCGTTGGTGTGCAGCGGATTGAAATCGCCGAACAGCCCGGCGGCGAGCACCAGATGCGTTTCGGTGACGGTCATGGCGGAGCCGAAGCTGTCACCAACCTTGGTTTCGTCGTAGGTTTTACCGGGAAATAAGACCATCACGCCCCCCAATCGAGCATCAGCGCTATTTCTTCATGTTCGCAGCCAGCCAATCGACCAGCTTCTCGCCCGCAGCGTCGCTCGCCGCGATCAGCGCGCGCACGCCGCCTTCGGCGTTGGGCGTGGCTGCGGGGTGCTCGAGGCTGAAGCTTTGCTGCGCCACGATGTCGCGCTGGCGCGTCAGGCTTGCCCGCAGGCGCAACACCGCGCGGCTTTTGTCCGTCGTGTCGAACACCTGGCTGAACTCCTCCAGCTCCAGCCGCAGCGTATAGCCGGCGCGCACGCCGTCGGCCGGGGTAAATACGCCCGCCTTGCTCGCACGCACGATGCCCGCGCGCAGTCTCTGGGTCAGCAGCGCCGCCGGCGACATCACCCAGTGGCTCAGGGCATAGGCCTGGGGCCGGGTCGCGTCCTGGTAAGCCAGCCGGTAGTACATCCCGGTGTTGTCCATCCATGCCGGCGCGCTGATATCGGCGACGACCAGATCCTGTTGCAGGCGCGCACTGGCGTCCTGGTCCGAACGTGGCAGGCCGAAATCATAGTTGACCCTGGCCTCGCGCGACTGCGGCCCGATGGTGCAGCCGGTGAGCAGGAGGGCAAGCGAGAGCAGCAAAGCGGCGCGTAACATTATTTTCCTCCAGTGAAACCGGGTTCGCCCGGGCCGGGCGCCCCCGGCGGGGTGCCGAAGACGAGGCTCTGCGGCTGCTCGCCCAGGGTGTTGATGACCCGGCCCAGCGCCTGCGTATCCTTGGACAGGTCGTCGATGAGCACATTCATGCGCGGCATGGTTTCTTCATTCACGGCGCGCGCCGTGATTCCGACTTCCTCGACGCGGGCGACGGCGCGCACCAGCGTATCGACGCGCTCGTCCAGCTTGAGCGCGAGTCCGTTTGCGTTGCCGATGAGCAGGTCGGCTTTCTTGACGCTGGCGCGCGCGTCATGGGCCAGCCCCTTCGCCTCGGCGATCAGGCCGGGCATGGCCTCCAGGCTGGGCTCCAGTTTCTTCGCCACGGTGCTCGCGCGCTGCGTCGCGTCTTCCAGGTTCGCCAGCGTGCGCCGCACGCGGCCCTGGTTCTCGTCGTCGAGCACGTGCTTGATCTTGTCCGCGATTTCGGCGAAGGAGACGAACAGCGTCTCGCCGTCGTCCATCAAGGACGGTTTCATGCGGATGGCCGCGACCTCGTGCGCGCTGCTTTGCAGCGCCTCCTTGGACTTGCCGTCGTCCCCCAGCAGCACGTAGGCGAGGCCGGTAATGCCCTGGTAGCCCAACTGGGCGTAGGTGCTCCTGGTGATGGGGGTGCCTTCGCGCACGCCGATGCGGATCTGCACGCGGCCGCTGTTTGCGCTGTCGATGCTGATGTCGTCGACCTTGCCCACATCCACGCCGCGGTAGCGCACCGGCGCCTCGACCTTCAATCCGGTCACCGGGCTGGTCGTGGCCAGGTCGTAGGGGATCAGCTCCAGTTCGTCCTTGCTGAACCACAGAGCCACGGCCGCCAGCGCCGCTCCCAGCACCAGGGTGAACAAGCCTGCCGCCAGGGCATGCGCGCGATTTTCCATTACCACCTCCCTCCAGTTCTTGCCGTTCTATTCTAGTTTACTCTTGCTCAGCGCTCCGACTGCCGACAGGGCGCGCAAACCGCGTTCGCCGAGGAAGAAGTTGAGGATGAACGGGTGCTTCACCGCAATGGCTTCCGCCAGCGAGCCATACACGATCAGCTTCTGCTCGGCGAGCACGGCGATCTTGTCCGACAGCGACACCAGCGTGTCCAGGTCGTGCGTGACCATCACCACCGTCAGGTTCAGCTTCTGATGCAGCGAGCGAATCAGCTTGACGAAACTTTCGCTGCGGTCCGGGTCGAGGCCGGCAGTCGGTTCGTCCAGAAACACGAGTTCGGGCTCGAGCACCAGCGCCCGCGCCAGCGCGATGCGTTTTATCATGCCGCCCGACAGGTCGGAGGGCATCTTGGATGCATGGCGGCGCTCGATATCGACCATGTCGAGCTTGAGCATCACCATGTCGCTGATGAAGTCCTCGTCGAACGCACGCAGCTCGCGCAACGGCAGGGCGATGTTGTCGAACACCGACAGCGCGCTGTACAGCGCGCCTTCCTGGAACAGCACACCCCAGCGCTTGCGGATCTTCTGCACCAGTTGCGTATTCGATCCGTGCAGCGGGATGCCGAACACCTTGACCGCGCCCCGCGTCGGCTGCTCCAGGCCGAGGATCTGGCGCATCAGCGTGGTCTTGCCGCTGCCCGACCCGCCCACCAGCGATACGACCTCCCCCGGCATCACCACCAGATTCAGATCCTTGTGCACCACGTGGTCGCCGAATTGCGTCCACAGGCCCGCGACTTCGATCACCGGGTTCATGACAGGGAAATGCCGACGTCGGAGAAAATCACGGCGAACACGGCGTCGGCGATGATCACCGCGGTAATCGAAGTGACCACCGAGTTGGTGGTGCCTATGCCCAGGCTCTCGGTATTGGGCTGTACGCGCAGGCCGAAATGGCAGGCGACCAGCGCGATCAGCGCGCCGAACACGACGCCCTTGCCCATCGCCAGCGTCAGGTTGACGGTCGGAACGGCGCCGGGCAGACCGATGAAGAACGAGTGCACGCTGATGCCTAGCTGCGCGTTCGCGGCTATGGCGCCGCCGATCAAGGCGATGCCCGAGGTCCACAGAATCAGCAGCGGCATAGCGATCGCCAGGGCGATGATCTTGGGCAGAATCAGGCGCACGGTATGCGGGATACCCATCACCGAC
>JAJZUN010000596.1 GCA_021848555.1 Pseudomonadota bacterium
GCGCACGGCGTCCAGCCCGGCGCGCTCCCGATCGCCGGCCACGACGCCGGGGCCGATGCGGTCCATCCGGTAGCGGTGCCCGAACAGCCTGGCGTTCAAGCGCAGCACGTCCTCTTTCAGGCGCATGAACTGCGCCAGGCCGAAGGCGAACCCGCCGTCGTTGCCGAGGTAGCCGAGATCGCCCAGGTGGTTGGCGATGCGCTCGCGCTCGAGCAGGAGCGCGCGCAGCCACAACGCGCGCTCAGGCGGCGCCGCGCCGGCGATGCTCTCCAGCGCCATGCTATAGGCCCAGGCGTAGGCCACGGTGCTGTCGCCGCTCACCCGCCCGGCGAGTTTCGCGGCGTCGGCGAACGCCATGCCCTGGAAGCGCTTGTCCACGCCCTTGTGGGTGTAACCCAGGTGCTCTTCCAGGCGCAGCACTTTCTCGCCGACGATGGAAAAACGGAAATGCCCCGGCTCTATGGTTCCGGCGTGCACCGGTCCGACCGGGATTTCATGCACGCCGTCGCCGCTCACGCTGACAAAGGCGTAATCGCCGCTGCCTTGGCCGAAGACTTTCGTCGCGGCATGATCGCGCTGCAGCGGGCGGTCGGTGTCGCGCCAGGCGGCGTGCCGCAGCCAGGGCCGCCGGTCTGCGGCGTCGGCGTCGATGCCGAGAAGATCGCGCGCGGCGCGCTGCATGCGCTGTGCCGGATGGAAAATAGTCGACAGGTCCGGATAGCGCGGCTCGCCTTCGGGCAGCGCGCAGCGCAGCCACAGCATGCCCTCGGGCTTGGCCAGCGCGAGGTGCAGCGCGTAGCCCCGGCCGCGGTCGCGCTCGTCCGTGCCCCACAGGGCGGCAAGGCGCCCGCCCTGGTCTTTCACGGCCTGGCACAGGTCCGGCAGGGCTTCGGCCGCGGCTTCGGCCCGCCACGCCGGCACCGCGCCGGGGAGTTCGGTCAGTTGCATCGGCAGACTGTCAAAGGCCATGGTGATGCCGTCCTTCATCCGATCAGTTTCGCCGCTACACGGTACCAGTCGACCAGGTAAGGCGGAATGTAGAAGCCGAGCGCGAGCACGATGGACAAATGAGCGAACACCGGAATCAGCGCCGGCGGATGCGGCAGGCGGCGGGCCGTGGTCTCGCCGAACACCATGGGCTGCACTTTGCTGAACACGGCGGCAAACGCCACGCCCAGCGCGACCAGCAGGAAGGGCGTGGCCCAGGGTTGCAGGCTCATCGCGGTGGTCAGAATGAGGAATTCGCTGGCGAACACGCCGAAGGGCGGCATGCCGAGGATGGCGAGCGATCCCAGCATCAGTCCCCAGCCTACGGTGGGGCTCACCTTGATCAGGCCGCGGATGTCGTCCATGATCTGCGTTCCGGCTTTCTGCGCCGCGTGGCCGACAGCGAAAAAAATCGCGCTCTTGGTCAGCGAATGCAGCGTCATGTGCAGCAGTCCGGCGAAATTGGCGACGGGTCCGCCCATGCCGAAGGCGAAGGTGACGAGGCCCATGTGCTCGACCGAGGAATAGGCGAACATGCGCTTGACATCCTTCTGCCGGGACAGGAAGAAGGCCGCCACCACCACCGACAGCAGGCCGAAGCCCATCATCAGCTGGCTGGCGAAAGGCGCCTGCAGCGCGCCGTCCACCAGCACCTTGCAGCGCAGGAGCGCATACAGCGCGACATTGAGCAGCAGGCCCGAGAGGATCGCCGATACCGGCGTCGGGCCTTCGGCATGGGCGTCGGGCAGCCAGTTGTGCAGCGGCACGAGGCCCACCTTGGTGCCATAGCCCACCAGCAGGAACACGAAGGCGAGCGACATCACCGTGGGCTCCAGGCTGCCCGCCACCGTTTCCAGGTGGGTCCACAGCAGCGCGCCGCCGCCTGAGCCCAGGACTTTTTGCGAAGCGGAGTAAAGCAGGATGGTGCCGAACAGGGCCTGGGCGATGCCGACGCCGCAAAGGATGAAATATTTCCACGCCGCTTCCAGGCTCGCCGGCGTGCGGTACAGGCTCACCAGCAATACGGTGGTGAGCGTGGCCGCCTCGAGCGCCACCCAGAGTATGCCGAGGTTGTTGGTGAGCAGCACCACCAGCATGGTGAAGATGAACAACTGGTACATGCTGTGAAACAGCCGCAGCCGGTTGTCGGAGAGCTTGCCGAGCGCGTGCTCGATGCGCATATAGGGCCGGGAAAAGAGCGACGTCGTCATCGAAACGAAGGCGGTCAGCGCGACCAGGAACACGTTGAGCGAGTCGACGAAGAACTGCTCGTCCGCGGTCACCAGCGGCCCTTCGGAGATGATATGCGCGGTCAGCGCCGCTGCGGCGATGAAAGTGGCGATGGACATGGCGATGTTCAGGCCCGCGGCCCAGTTCTTGTGCCCCCACAGCGCGAGCAGCACCCCGCCCAGCAGCGGCGTGCCGAGGACCAGGTAGAGTTGCCAGTTCATGCGAACCTGCGAGGATGGCGGCGCTTCATTCTTCCTTCAGCTTTTCGAGGTGCCGGATGTCGAGGCTTTCGAAGCGCTCGCGGATCTGGAAAAAGAACACGCCCAGGATCACCATGCCGACCATCACGTCGAGCGCGATGCCGAATTCGACCACCATGGGCATGCCGTAGGTGGCGCTGGTGGCGGCGAACACCAGGCCGTTTTCCATGGCGAGGAAGCCGATCACCTGGGGCACCGCCTTGGAGCGCGTGATCATGGTGAGGAAGGCGAGCAGCACGCAGGCGAGCGCGATGCCCAAGGTGCTCTTGGCGATGGTGCCGGCAAGCTGCGAGATCGGCAGCGCCACGTTGAACGCCAGGATCACCAGCGCGATGCCGACCAGCATGGTGGTGGGAATGTTGATCAGGGTCTCCACGTCCCATTTGACGTTGAGCTTGCGGATCAGGCGGTGCAGCACCCAGGGCAGGATCAGCACCTTGAGCGCGAACGTCAGCGCGGCCGAATAGTAAAGGTGGTGCTGTCCGGTGCTCCAGGCCACCACCAGCGTGGACAGCGTCAGCGTGAATCCCTGCAGCGCGAACAGGTTAATGAGCGACAGGATGCGCCGCTGCGTCAGCATCGCGAACGACAGCAGCAGCAGCAGCGCGGCGAGCAGGTTGATGATCTGCGAAGCGAACGAGAGGTGCACGTCAGGCTTCCAGGAGGAAATGGATCAG
>JAJZUN010000597.1 GCA_021848555.1 Pseudomonadota bacterium
GCGCGTGCTGCTGGAAAAATACCTGACGCGCCCGCGCCACATCGAAATCCAGGTGTTCGCCGATACCCGGGGTGAGGCCGTGTACCTGTTCGAACGCGACTGTTCGGTGCAGCGGCGCCATCAGAAAGTGCTGGAAGAAGCGCCGGCGCCGGGCATGAGCCAGGCGCGGCGCAACAGCATGGGCGAGGCCGCGGTCGCGGCGGCCAAGGCGATAAGCTATGTCGGCGCCGGCACGGTGGAGTTCATCGCCGAGCCGGGCGAGGGCAAGAGCGCCGGCACCTTCTATTTCATGGAAATGAATACGCGGCTTCAGGTCGAGCACCCGGTGACCGAAATGATCACCGGCCTCGATCTGGTCGAATGGCAGTTGCGCGTGGCCGCAGGCGAAGCGCTGCCGCGCTCGCAGGACGAACTCGCGATCAAGGGCCATGCGCTGGAAGCGCGCATCTATGCCGAGGACCCGGCAAAGGATTTTCTGCCGTCGACCGGGCGCATCACCCATCTGTCGGCGCCGGCCGAATCGCCCCATGTGCGCATCGACACCGGCGTGCGCGCGGGCGATGCGATCACGCCTTTCTACGATCCGATGATCGCCAAGTTGATCGTCTGGGACGCCGATAGGCCCGCGGCGCTGGCGCGCATGAAGAGCGCGCTGGAACAGTTTCAGGTGGTCGGGGTGACCACCAATACCGAATTCCTCGCGCGGCTCATCGATTGCGAGGCCTTCGCCGCGGCGGATCTGGACACCGGCCTGATAGCGCGCAACCGCGCCGTGCTCATGCCGGCGCCGCCGGTCGCGGGCGACGAAGTGCTGGCGCTCGCGGCGCTGGCCGAATTGCTGGCCATAGAGCGCGTCGCGCAGGAGCGCGCGGCCGCATCCGGCGACCCCTGCTCGCCTTGGGGCAGGTGCGACGGCTGGCGCCTGAACCAGGACAATCATCACATCCTGGTGTTCCGGCAGGGGGAACTCGAGCAGGCCGTCACCGCGCATTCCCGCCCGGGGCGCTTCGAACTCGAACTGCCCGGCGGCAGGCATACGCTCACCGGCGCCTGGCAGCCCGACGGCAGCCTGACGGCGTGGCTGGAGGACGCCGTATTGCGGGCCAACGTGGTGCGCTCGGGGACGGTGCTGGACGTGTTCTTTCGCGGCACCCGCTACCGGCTGGAATTGCACGACCCCGCCCTGCATGAAATCGAGACCGACGCGCACGGCGGCAATCTCGCCGCGCCCATGCCGGGCAAGATCATCGCCGTGCTGGTCAAGGGCGGCGCGAAAGTGGAGAAAGGCACGCCGCTCGTCATCCTGGAGGCGATGAAAATGGAGCACACCATCGTCGCCCAGGGTCGCGGCAGGGTGACGGAAATCCATTACAAGGTCGGCGAGCAGGTCGCCGAAGGCGCCGAGCTGCTCGGCTTCGAGCTCGCGCAGGACTAGAGAAGGCCGTTGGTCATGATGCTTCCGAAAACGGTGCGCATAGTCGAAGTCGGCCCGCGCGACGGCCTGCAGAACGAGGCCGGCGTGGTGGCGACCGCGGTCAAGATCGAGCTGATACACCGCCTCGCCGCCGCCGGCCTGCCGGCGATCGAAGCCACCGCCTTCGTCTCGCCGAAGTGGGTGCCGCAAATGGCGGACAACGCCGCAGTCATGGCCGGCATACGCAGGAAACCCGGCGTCGCCTATCCGGTGCTGGTGCCGAACATGCAAGGCTTCGAGGCGGCGCGCGCAGCGGGGGCGGAGGAAATCGCGGTGTTCGGCGCCGCATCGGAAGCTTTCAGCCGCAAGAACATCAACTGCTCCATCGCCGACAGCCTGGCGCGCTTCGAACCGGTGGCGCAGGCGGCAAGACAGCACGGCATGCGCGTGCGCGGCTACATTTCCTGCGTCGCGGGCTGTCCCTATCAGGGCGCAGTCGAACCTGCGGCGGTGGCCGAAGTCGCGGCGGAACTCGATCGCATGGGCTGCTACGAAATTTCCCTGGGCGACACCATAGGCGTAGGCAGCCCGCGCAAGATCCAGGCGATGCTCGCGACGGTCGCGATCGCGGTGCCGATGGAAAAGCTCGCGGTGCATTTCCACGACACCTACGGCCAGGCCCTGGCCAATCTGTATGCGGCGCTGGAACTCGGCGTGGCCACCATCGACAGTTCGGTCGCGGGCCTGGGCGGCTGTCCCTACGCCAAGGGCGCCTCGGGCAATGTCGCCACCGAGGACGTGGTGTATCTGCTCGACGGCCTGGGGATAGAAACCGGCGTCGACCTCGAGCTGGTGTTCGAAGCCGGGCGCTTCATCTGCGCCGAGCTGCAGCGCGAGCCCAGCTCGAAGGTGGCGCGCGCGATGAGCGCAAAACGTTCTTCATGAGCGCTTCCACCTTGAGCGCGCAGGAGACCGAGGTCACCTCTCCCTGCATCAATGTCTGCCGCATGAACGACGCGAGCGGCCACTGTGAAGGCTGCCGGCGCAGCCTGGACGAGATCGCCTGCTGGTCAATCTACACGCCGGCCGAAAAGCGCGCGGTCCTCGCGCTGCTCCCGGCGCGAAAACCAAGCCTTTGAACCTGCCGCCGCAAATTCAGGTGCTGGAACGCGGCTGGCTGTCCAGCAACAATATCCTCACGCAGGATGGCGACGGCTGCACCCTCATCGACAGCGGCTACGTCGCCCACAGCGCGCAAACCCTGCTGCTGCTCGCGCATGCCCTGGCCGGACGGCCGCTCGCGCGCCTGATCAACACGCATTGCCATTCCGACCACATGGGCTGCAACGCCGCGGTGCAGCGCGCCTACGGCTGCCGCATCAGCGTCCCCGTGGGCGAGGCGCCCGGCATCGCCGCCTGGAATGAAACCACCCTGCTGTTGAGCTACACCGGGCAGACCGCGGAGCGCTTTCGCGTCGACGCCACCATCTGCGCGGGCGAACGGCTGAAGCTCGGAGGACTGGACTGGGAAGCACTGGCCGCACCCGGCCACGACCCGCATGCGCTCATGTATTACCAGCCCGGGGCGCGCATCCTGATCTCCGGCGATGCGCTATGGGAAAACGGTTTCGGCCTGATTTTTTCCGAGCTGGTCGGTGAGCCCGGCGCCTTTGCCGAAACGCGCGCGACCCTGGAGGCGATTTCGCGGCTGGACATCGCCACCGTGATTCCCGAGATCG
>JAJZUN010000598.1 GCA_021848555.1 Pseudomonadota bacterium
TTCCGATCTGCCTGGTGATGATGGCGATGCTGCAAAATGCCTTTGCCAACAGCTCGTCCAGCCTGATCCAGTCCAAGATCACGGGCAACGTCATATTCGTGCTGCTGCCGCCGCTGTCGTACTGGGACTTCTTCGCCGCCTACGTGCTCGCCTCGGTGGTGCGCGGCATGGTGGTCGGCGTCGGCGTGCTGCTGGTATCGCTCGGTTTCGTCGGGCTCGCGTTCGAGCACCCGCTGTGGATATTCGTCTTCGCGCTGAGCGGCAGCGCGGTCCTGGGCACGCTCGGGTTGATCGCCGGCATCTGGGCCGAAAAATTCGATCAAATCGCCGCGTTCCAGGGCTTTGTCATCATGCCGCTCACCTTCCTCTCGGGGGTGTTCTACTCGATCCACTCGCTGCCCGCCTTCTGGCAGGAACTGTCGCGATACAATCCGTTTTTCTACATGATCGACGGCTTCCGCTACGGCTTTTTCGGCGTGTCCGATATCGATCCGACGCTGAGCCTGGTCATTTCCGCGGCGAGCCTGCTGGCGCTCACCGCATTTACGCTCGCGCTGCTCAAGCGCGGTTATAAACTTCGTCACTGAAAGGCTGACTGAATATGGTTACCCCGGAAGAGGTCAAGACTTACATCGAACAAGGCCTGCCGTGCGAACATCTCGAGCTCGCCGGCGACGGCCAGCATTTCCAGGCGCTGATCGTTTCCGCCGAATTTCAGGGCAAGAGCCGGGTGCAGCGGCACCAGCGCGTGTATCAGGCCCTGGGCGAGCGCATGCGCGAGGAAGTCCACGCGCTGTCGATGCAAACCCTGACGCCGGAGGAATGGCGCGCCAGACCGCCTGAAGCATAGATGGACAAACTGCTGATCCGCGGCGGCGCGCCGCTTTCCGGCGAGGTGCGCATTTCCGGCGCCAAGAACGCGGCGCTGCCTATCATGTGCGCGGCGCTGCTCTCGCAATCGCCGCTGCGGCTCAGCAACGTGCCGCACCTGCGCGACGTCACCACCCTGCTCACCCTGCTCGGCGGCATGGGCGTCGCGGTGTCGCTGGACGAAAAGCTCGGCCTGGAACTCGACGCCGGCCGCTTGCACACGCCGTTCGCGCCCTACGAAATGGTCAAGACCATGCGCGCCTCCATCCTGGTGCTGGGGCCGCTGCTGGCGCGCTGCGGCGAGGCGCGCGTCTCCCTGCCCGGCGGCTGCGCCATCGGCCAGCGGCCGGTGGATCTGCACATCAAGGGCCTGCAGGCGATGGGCGCCGACATCCGCGTCGAGCATGGCTACATCATCGCGACAGCGAAGCGGCTGAAGGGTGCGCGCATTTTCACCGATCTGGTGACCGTCACCGGCACCGAGAACCTGATGATGGCCGCCTGCCTGGCCGAAGGCACCAGCGTAATCGAGAACGCGGCGCGCGAACCCGAAGTGGTCGATCTGGCGAACTGCCTCAAGGCCATGGGGGCCAACATCGAGGGCGCCGGCAGCGACGTGATCACCATCGAGGGGGTAAGCGCGCTCGCGGGCGCCGCGCACCGCGTGATGCCCGACCGCATAGAGACCGGCACCTTCCTCGCGGCGGCTGCGGCGACCGGGGGCTCGGTGCGGCTGCGCAATACCAGTGCGCGCTTTCTCGAAGCGGTGGTGGACAAGCTGCGCGAGGCCGGCGCGACCATCACCGCGGAGGACGACTCGATCCTCCTCGAGATGGACGGCCCGCCGCGCAGCGTCAATTTGCGCACCGCCCCCTACCCGGCCTTTCCCACCGACATGCAGGCGCAATTTATGGCGCTCGATTGCATCGCCCGCGGTACGGCGGTATTGACCGAAACCATCTTCGAGAACCGCTTCATGCATGCGCTCGAGTTGCAGCGCCTGGGCGCGGATATCGAGATTTCCGGAAACACCGCGGTGGTCAAGGGCGTGCCCCAGCTCGACGGCGCCACGGTGATGGCGACCGACTTGCGCGCTTCGGCCAGCCTGGTGATCGCCGGACTGGTTGCGCAGGGGGAGACCGCGATCGAGCGCATTTACCACCTGGACCGCGGCTATGAGTGCATCGAGGAGAAACTGTCCCAGCTCGGCGCCCGCATCAGGCGGGTGCACTGACCAGCACCCCGACCGCAGCGCGCGCGGCGGACGCGGCGCGGCCACCGCGGGATGCGTTATCCGCTTTTCCTCTGCGTTCCCCGCGTCCTGTGCGGTAAAATCGCATTTTTAGTCGGGCGTCAGCCGTGCCAACCATCACCATAGCCCTGTCCAAGGGCCGAATCTACGAGGAAACCCTGCCGCTGCTGAAAGCGGCGGGTGTGGTGCCGCGCGACGATCCTGAAACTTCGCGCAAGCTGATCATCGCCACCAACCGGCCCGACGTGCGCCTGATCATCGTGCGCGCTTCCGATACGCCGACCTATGTGCAGTACGGCGCCGCCGACATCGGCATCGCCGGCAAGGACGTGCTGCTCGAGCACGGCGGCGACGGGCTGTACCAGCCGCTCGATCTCGCGATCGCCGCGTGCCGCCTGATGGTGGCGGTGCCCCAGGGGTTCGACTACGCACAGGCGGTGAAGCAGGGCGCGCGGCTGCGCGTCGCCACCAAGTACGTGCAGACGGCGCGCGAGCATTTCGCCGCCAAGGGCGTGCACGTCGACCTGATCAAGCTCTACGGCTCGATGGAGCTTGCGCCGCTGGTGGGCCTCGCCGATGCCATCGTCGACCTGGTTTCGAGCGGCAACACGCTGAAAGCCAACAATCTGCGTGCGGTGGAGGAAATCGTGCCGATCTCGGCGCGGCTGATCATCAACGTGGCGGCGCTGAAGCTGAAGCGCGCGGCGATCCAGCCGCTCATCGATGCCTTCGCCGCCGCCACCGAAGCAATGCGCCGTGGCTGAGATCGCGCGGTTGTCCACCCGGGACGCGGATTTCGATGCGCGTCTAGCGCGCCTTACCGCGTTTGACGCCGCGCAGGATGAAGGCGTGGACCGGACCGTGGCGGAAATCCTGGCGCAGGTCAAGCGCCGCGGCGACGCGGCGGTGCTCGAATACACCGCGCGCTTCGACGGCGTCGCGGCCGGCTCGCTGGCCGAGCTCGAGCTGCCGCGCGGGCAGCTCGCGCGCGCGCGCGACGCGCTGCCGAGCGCGCAGCGCGAGATCGGAA
>JAJZUN010000599.1 GCA_021848555.1 Pseudomonadota bacterium
CGCATCAGCAGCCAGCTCGCCTCGGCCATCTTGTAGGTGATCACCATCGGCTTCTTCAGCAGCGCGGCTTCCAGCGTCGCGGTCCCGCTCGCCACGAGCGCAACATCGGCGGCAGCGAGCGCGTCGCGCGCATGGCCGAACAAGATGGTGAGCGGCAGTTCGCCCGCGTCGGCTCGATACAGCGCGGCTTCGAAGATTTCGCGCGTTTCGCGGCTGACCAGCGGCACCAGGAACAACGGCCGCTCGATTTTCTGTGCCAGCAGCTTGGCCGTGGCGATGAAGGTGTCGGCCATGTAGCGCAGCTCCGACTGGCGGCTGCCGGGCAGGAGCGCGAACACCTTGCGCTCCGGTGCGATCCTGAGCTGGGCACGCGCGCTCGCGGTCTGGTCCTGTTCCGGAATCAAATCGGCGAGCGGATGGCCGACGTAGCTCGCGGCAACGCCCGCCTTGGCGTACAGCGCCGCCTCGAATGGAAACAGCGTCAGCACGCGGTCCACCGAGCGCGCGATCGTGGCCATGCGGCCGCCGCGCCAGGCCCAGATCGACGGGCTTACGTAGTGCACGACAGGCACACTGGCGCGCTTCAGGCCCGCTTCCAGGCCCAGATTGAAATCCGGCGCATCGATGCCTATGAACAGCTGCGGCCGCGCTGCGAGCAAGGCGAGTTTCAGCTTGCGCCGCATCCACAGCAGGCCCGGATAATGCCGCAGCACCTCGGCGTAGCCGCGCACCGCCAGGCGTTCCATCGCAAACAGGCTCGCGAGGCCTTGGGATTGCATTTGGGGTCCGCCTATGCCGATGAATCTGACATCGGGCAGGTGCGCGCGCAACGCTGCGATCAAATGCGCGCCGAGCAGGTCGCCCGAGGCCTCTCCGGCGACCATGCCGATGGTGAGCTGCGCCGCGCTCACGTCAGCGCACTATCCCGCGCGTCGAGTTTTGCAGAAAATCAGCCAGCACACCGATCTCGGCGCAGGTCTTGGCCTGCTCGACTAGCTGCACGCGGGCCTGTTCCAGCGTCAGCCCGGACTTGTACAGCGTCTTGTAGGCGCGCTTGATTGCGGCCAGCGCGGCGCTGGAGAAACCGCGCCGGCGCAGTCCCTCGGAATTGATGCCGTAGGGCTTGGCGCTGTCGCCCGCCGCCATCACGTAAGGCGGCAGGTCGTGCACCAGCACGGTGGCGATGGCGGTGAAACTATGCGCGCCGATACGCACGAACTGGTGCACGCCGGTGAAGCCGCCGAGTATGGCGTAATCGCCGACATGCACATGCCCCGCGAGCTGAGCATTGTTGGCAAAGATGGTATGGTCGCCGATCTGGCAGTCGTGCGCGATATGCACGTAGGCCATGACCCAGTTGTCGTTGCCCAGGCGCGTTACGCCGGCGTCCTGCGCGGTGCCGCAATTGAGGGTGCAGAATTCGCGTATGGTATTGCCGTCGCCGATTTCGAGGCGCGTCGGCTCGTTCGCGTATTTCTTGTCCTGCGGCACCGCCCCGAGCGAGGCGAACTGAAAGATGCGGTTGCCGCGGCCGATGCGGGTGTGGCCCTCGATCACCACATGCGGGCCGATCCAGGTATCGTCCCCGATTTCCGCATGCTCGCCGACCAGGCTGTACGCGCCGATGCTGACGTTCCTGCCCAGCCTCGCGCCGGGGTGCACGATGGCGCTGGCGTGAATCATTCTATCGGACGTAGCGTGCAGAGCAGTTCGGCTTCGGCGACGAGCGCCTCCCCGACATAGGCCTTGCCGGCGTATTTGACCACGTTGCGCACGTTGCGCTCTATGCTTACCTCGAGCACCAGCTGATCGCCGGGCATGACCGGCTTCTTGAAACGCGCCCGGTCGATGCCGGCAAAATAGTAGACCGACTTGTCGTCCGGCTTGATGCCCATGGTGCGAAACGAAAGGATCGCCGCCGCCTGCGCCATGGCCTCCACGATCAACACGCCGGGCATGACCTTGTAATACGGAAAGTGACCGTTGAAATAAGGCTCGTTGACGCTGACATTCTTCAGCGCCCGGATGCGTTTTCCCAGTTCGCATTCGATTACGCGGTCGATAAGCAGGAACGGGTATCGGTGCGGCAGGTACTGCAGGATTTCGTGGATGTTCAAGCTTTCTTCTCCCGCGTTGATAGACTTTTCTCCAGGCTGCGTACGCGTTCGCGCAGCGAATCCATATGGCGCAGCAGGGCCATGTGCTGCGCCCAGCTGCGGCTGTCCTCGGCCGGGTGGCCGCTGTAGCTGCCGGCCTTGCGAATCGACTTCGTCACCACGGCGGCGGCGTGGATCACGACGCGATCCGCGATGTCCAGATGTCCGACGATATTCGCTGCGCCGCCGATCATGCAGTGTTTGCCTATGCGCGTGCTGCCGGCGATGCCGGTGCAGCCGGCAATCGCAGTATGCGCGCCTATGCGCACGTTGTGTCCGATCTGGATCAGGTTGTCCAGCTTGACCCCGTCTTCGACTACCGTGTCGTCCAGCGCCCCGCGGTCGATGCAGGTGTTGGCGCCGATCTCGACATCGTCGCCGACGAGCACGCGCCCTATCTGCGGAATCTTGCGCCAGCTGCCCTCCTCCAGCGCAATGCCGAAGCCGTCTGCGCCTATCACGGCTCCCGCATGCACCAGCGCACGCTGCCCCAGGCGGCAGCCGGCGTAGATCGTGACGCGGGCATGCAGGCGGCTGGCGGCGCCGATCTCGACTCCGTCGCCGATGCAGCATCCGGCGCCGATCACCACCGCCTTGCCCAGCTTCACCCCGCGCCCGATGTACGCGCCGGCGCCGATGCTCGCGCTGGCCGGAATGCGCGTGCCGCGTTCGACGACTGCGCTGCGGTGCACGCCGGGGCTGATCGCCTGGGGCGGATTGAGGAGCGACGAGACTTTGGCGAAATACAGATAGGGATCGGCGCAGACGATGCGCGGCAGCTGGGTGAGTCCGCTGTCGGCCCGAGCAAGGATCACGGCGCCCGCGCCCGTGTCCGCCAGCTGCGCGCGGTATTTGCCGTGGCTGAGAAAACTGATGTCCTGCGCACCCGCGCTTTGCAGCGTCGCGACCTGGCTGATCGGCGTCTGCGGGTCGCCGATGATCTCCCCACCGAAGCGTTCGACGATCTGGGCCAGGCGGTGTTTCTTGGCCTTAG
>JAJZUN010000600.1 GCA_021848555.1 Pseudomonadota bacterium
CATGCGCAGGATCTTGCCCAACTCGAGCGTGCTGCGATCGGTCGACGGCGGCCCGCTCCAGCCGTCCTTGCGTGCCTCGGTGCTGACCGTGTGCTCGAAACGCAGCGGCAGCACGTCGGCTCGCGCTTTGGCCAGCGGCGCCGGCAGCGTCGACACCAGGCCTTGCAGCCCGGATTCCACCACGATGCTCACGCCACGCCGGCGAAAACTCATGACCGAGTTCCAGGCGGTGCTGCCGCTCACCTGGCGCAGCAGCGGCTGCCCCAGCGCCGCCTGCAGCGCTGCGGCGTTGAGCGTGCCGCGCGCATTGACGGCGATGCTGCCGTCGCGCTGGCTGGCGATGTCGACCAGGACCGGGCCGCCCAGGAATTGGGCGTTGACCGCACGCAGGTTCACGCTGCTGTCGGTGAATTCGAGGCGCCCGCTCACTTGGGATACCGGCGGCCATTCGGGATCGATGCGCACCTGGTTTCCGATCAGTTGATAGCTGCCTGCCACTTTGACCTGTTGCGGGTGCGCGAGCGGCAGCGCGAGCTTGAGCTGCAGCTTGCCGTTGCCCACGGCACTCATGTCTGCGGTGACGCCGCCGATCAGATCGTTCACCGGGCTTTGCGCGACGAATTTGAGGAACTCGGCGGTCGGCCCTTCGGCCTGCCCGCGCACCTCGAGCATGCGCTCGCGCGCGAACAGGTCGGCCAGGACGACATGCGCGTTGATCACTTTCGTGCCGAACACGCTCGCTTTGCGGCTGACCACCTCCATGCGCTTGCCGTCGAAATGCAGCTCCGCATCGATGCCGTCTATGCTCGGCCAGCCCGGAGCGTAGCTCAGGCGCCCGTCCAGTACTCGGGCCGCGATCTGGAACAGTCCGTCTTGTTTGCTCTGGAACGGGAAGTCCTTGAGGTTGCCCTTGAGGCGCAGGCTGATGTCGTTCGCATGCCCGGCAAGCAGTGCCTGGTCCAGCCAATCGAGCGCCTCCTTGTTCAGGAACGGAACATAGCGCGTCACATGGCGCGCATCGGCGCGGCTCAGCCGCGCGGTGAGATCGATCACCCCGGGTCCGGCCGCCGCGGTGGTATAGGTGCCGAACGCCGTGCCCGCGAGGTCGGCGTTGGCAAACGCGATATTGGACAGCTTCAACTGCAGCTGCCCGCCGGTCTGGCTCCACGCGAGCTGCGCGGTGAGCGTGTCCAGATCGTGCGCCGCTTCGGCAAACGCCCCCGGCAGATCCACCCGCACCTTGCCCGAGTTGAGCAGCACGCTGCCGCCCTTTTCGTTGCCGTCGAGGTTGCCGCTGATACCGGAGAACCCGGGAACATTGGCGTAGGCGCGCATGCCGAGGCGCTCGAAATGCCCGCGCGCGTTATAGCGCTGCGGGCTCTGCAGCGGGCCCTGCCAATCGAAGTGCATATCGGAAACGCTGCCCTGGGGCGCGGCATCGGCGAGGAATTTGCGCAGCGGCTGCGGCAGCGGCAGGTACTCGCCCAGCAGGGCCAGCGGCTGCAATTCCAGCGCGTCGATGCGCGCCTCGCCTTGCTCCGCGCGCGCGCCGTCCGCGGGCTGCCATTGCAGCGCGAACTGCGCCGGCGGCAGCGTAACGCCGGACTGCAGTTCGAGCGCCACCTGCCTGCCGCTCACTTCGTAGCCGCCGCGCGCGCGCCGCGCCGACAGCCGCCCCTGCAGCGAACGCATTTCCAGCAGCGGCAGATCGGGCGCGAGGCGCGCACTGATGCCGCCCAACGCCACGTCGGCCGTCGCCTCCTCCAGGCGCTTGTTGGCAAAGTCCAGCCATAGTCTCAGGCCGCCCTGCCCATGCTGTATCTCCAGCGGATAATCGATCCAGGCGCGCCACGCGGCGAGATCGGTATAGGCGAATTCGGCATAGAGCTTGCCGGTCCAGGCCTGCAACTGCTCCAGCGTTGCGCCTTCCAGGTCGCCGCGCAAATCGAGCGCGGAAGCGAGCTCGCGCGCCGGCTGCGCGTGCAGCGCGAAACGGTGGTGGCTGCCGCGGTTGCGCATGACGAAATTCAGGTCGGTCAGAGACAGCAGCGGCGCCCGGCGCAGCTGATCCTCCCAATTCACCTGCGCATCGCGCACGATGATTTCGCGCTGCGCCAACAGCCAGTCGGCGAAACCCGCGCCGGCGTCCTCGGTCTTGAGCCTGACGCCGGCGACGTAGAGCAACCCGTCCTGATCGCGGCGGACATTGAGGTGCGGCTTGTCCAGGGTCAGAGAATGGAAACGCAGGCTGCCGAACACGAGCGAGTCCCACGCCAGGGTGCAGGACACCGCCGGCAGCGACAAGGCGACGTGCTGGTCGCGGTCGTACAGCTGCAATTCGGTCAGCGCGAGAAACGGGCGCAGCCCCTGCCAGCCCGAATCGACGCTGCCGATGCTGACGCGCTGGCCGATATTGCGCGAAATCGCCTGCGCCACGAGTTCCGGATGCGCCTCGATCCACGGCAGAGCCCAGAAGCGCAGCGCCAGCACCACCGCGGCAAAGCCGAAATAGGCGCTAAGCGCGGCAATGCCGGCGAAGCGCAGCAGCCGGCGTACCAGGCTGCGCCGCTCCGCTGCAACGCCGAGTTCCGCCAGCGGCGAAAACTCCTCTGCGGCAGGCGGCGTGGAGCTAGTTTCGGTTTGGTCGGATCGAACCATCCGCAGACGGGTTTCCCATGCTGATTGGGCGCGTTTCGGCGAAAGCCCTACAATGAACGCGCGCGCTGAAAAAAACGGATAACGTAACGCATCATTTTACCTGCAAAACATCACCCAATGCCTCCAGATCAGGGTATTCCGTTAGACCACGCGTTGAGCTATTCGCGCTACGCCCGGCGCCTGGCGCAAGCCCAACCGGAACTGTTCCAGGCCGCGCTGGATGCGATCGAACGTCCTTTCGATGCCGACTCCATGCGCGCCTGCCTCGCGCGCGCGGCGCCCGCGGACGAGGATGAACTCAAGCGCGCGCTGCGCCAACTGCGCCGGCAAGTCATGCTGCGCGTGATGCTGCGCGACTTGAGCGGCCGCGCGCCGCTGGCCGAAGTGGTCGCCAGCATGAGCGACCTGGCCCAGTTTAGCCTGGGCTATGCGCTGGCGCATCTAGTCCCCTGGCTGGAAGCGCAGTACGGCACGCCGAGCGCAAATGGCA
>JAJZUN010000601.1 GCA_021848555.1 Pseudomonadota bacterium
ATGCGGGCGATGCCGGATTCGCCGACGAACATGTGATGCGCTTCCTCGGTCAGCATGAAGCGGCAGGTGCGCGACAGCGGATCGAAGCTGGATTCGGCCAGCGCGGCCAGTTGGTATTTGCCGTCGCGGTCGGTGATGAAGGTGAACATGAAGAACGAGAGCCAGTCCGGCGTCTTCTCGTTGAACGCGGTGAGGATGCGCGGATTGTCGGCGTCGCCCGAGCGGCGCGCGAGCAGCGCCTCGCCTTCCTCGCGGCCGTCGCGGCCGAAGTGGGCGTGCAGCAGATAGACCATGGCCCAGAGGTGGCGGCCTTCTTCGACGTTGACCTGGAACAGGTTGCGCAGGTCATACAGCGAAGGGCAGGTGAGTCCGAGGTGGCGCTGCTGCTCCACCGAGGCCGGCTCGGTGTCGCCCTGGGTGACGATGATGCGGCGCAGGCTCGAGCGGTATTCCCCCGGCACTTCCTGCCACGCCGGCTGGCCCAGGTGCTCGCCGAAATTGATCTTGCGCTCGGGTTCGGCCGGCGCGAGGAAAATGCCCCAGCGGTAGTCTTTCATTTTGACGTAATCGAAATGCGCCCAGCCCTTGGGCTCGACGCTGACCGCGGTGCGCAGATAGACGTCGAAGTTGGTCGATTCGTCCGGGCCCATTTCCGACCACCAGTTGAGGAAGCCCGGCTGCCAGTGTTCGAGGGCGCGCTGCAGCGTCTTGTTGTTGGACAGGTCGACGTTGTTGGGGATTTTTTCGCTGTAGTTGATTGACATGCTGTATCTCCTATACACGGGGACTCAAAACGAACTCCTCGCTGTTGCAAAGTTGCGACTTTTGCGCGGACAAAAAGCCCTCCGCGCGGATCATCGATTGCGCACGGATGAAAAACTCATCCGTGCGCAATCGACGATCTTGTATAAAAACCCAATGCCGTCCTTGGTTTTAACCATAACCGCGTTTTCTGAACGGATACGTTTTTCATCCGTTCAGAAAACGCGGTTGGCGCGCGCAGCGCGCAGGTCTTGGTAAAACCTCCACGGACGGTAATTCCATCCGCACGCAATAGACGATCTTTAGAAAATCCGTTCTCTTCATTGTGAACCAACCTCTAAATCCGTTCCCAGTTGAATTTCGCTTTGGTTCCGCTGCCGAAAACCTTCAGCGCGCCATGTTCTCCGACCGCGTTCGGGCGGTTGAAAATCCAGTTCTGCCAGGCCGACAGCCGCGCGAAAATGCGCGTCTCCATGGTTTCCGCACCGGTGAACCTGAGGCTTGCTTCCATGCCGGTGAGCGCGTCGGGCGAAAGGCTCGAGCGCTCTTCCATCGCGATGCGCACTTCCTCCTCCCAGTCCAGTTCGTCCGGGGTGAACGTGACCAGGCCGAGCTCGGCCGCATCGTGCGCGTCGAGCTTCTCGCCCATGACCTGGCGCGCGGCTTCGACCGGTTCGGGCCGCTCGCAATAGTGCGTCGCCAGCCGGGTCAGGCGGTTCACCATCGGATAGGCGCCGAAATTGAATTCGTTCAGCGCGATGCGCGGCGCGTCTTCCGGCGCGTCGGGCAGTTGCAGCATGAAGCTGCGGTCGGCGGCGAGCGCCAGTTCGGCCAGGGTGCCGGCGAAGCAGGAGCCTTGATCGATGATGGCGAACAGGGTGCGCGAGGTCACGTCTAGGCGCGCCAGCGTGCGCCGCACGAGGCCCAGGGTTTCGCGCACCAACCAGTGCGTGCGGTGCCGGGCGAGGACGGCGTCCACCGCGAGCACGCTGTCGATGTCGCCGCGGGTTTTCAGCTGCCAGGTGCCGATTTCGACTTCGTTCGTGCGCAGCATGAGTATGGCGTCGTCCAGCTCGCGCGCCATCTGCAGCGGCCACCAGTCGACGCCGGCTTTGACGATGCCTTCGATCGACTCCGGTTGGGCGTGTTTTGGCCCGGAAACGGTGAGCGTGGCGCTGCGTGCGGCGCGGTCGATCGCGGCGTCCACGTATTCATAGTGGTAGCCGCCCGCATCCGTGGTGCACTTGAGCGGGGTGAGCGCAATGCCTTTGGCGCCTTGCGGCCGGTCGCTCGCGGCGGCGAGGCGCTCGGCATGCTCCTTCACCGCCTGGGCGAAGGCCTGGGGCTTCGCGCTGTGATCGATCAGTCCCCAGGCTTTGGCGCGGTCGGCGCGCACGCCTTCGGTGGTGGTGCAGAACACGTCGGCGAGGTCGCGGCGCACTCTTCTCTTGTCGGTGACGCGCGTCAGGCCGCCGGTGCCGGGCAGCACGCCGAGCAGGGGCACTTCAGGCAGGCTCACCGCGGAGGAACGGTCGTCTATCATCAGAATCTCGTCGCAGGCGAGCGCGACTTCATAGCCGCCGCCGGCGCAGGCGCCGTTCACCGCGGCGAGGAACTTGAGGCCGTCATGGCGGCTGGAGTCTTCCATGCCGTTGCGGGTTTCGTTGGTGAATTTGCAGAAATTCACTTTCCAGCCGTGGCTGGACTGGCCGAGCATGTAGATGTTGGCGCCGGAGCAGAACATGCGCTCGCGCGCCGAAGTGAGCACCACGCAGCGCACTTCCGGATGCTCGAAGCGGATGCGGTTCAGGGCGTCGTAGAGCTCGATGTCCACGCCGAGATCGTAGGAGTTGAGCTTCAGCTTGTAGCCGGGCTTGATGCCCTTGTCCTCGTTCACGCTCATGGCGAGGGTGGCGACCTTGCCCTCGACGCTCAGGCGCCAGTGGGCGTAGCGCTCGGGGTGGGTGTCGAAACTGATGCGGCTGGGGTTGGTTGTATTGGTC
The DNA here is from genome assembly GCA_021848555.1 of Pseudomonadota bacterium. Next base: position 2,766 of record JAJZUN010000601.1, read on the forward strand.
ATGAGAGTCTCCGGGTTCAGTTTAGTACGACACGAGGGGAAATCCCCTTCGGGGACTTCCTTCGGGGCGCTTCCCCTCGTGCTCCCCTAAATCGGGCCGTAGCAAAATAACTTTTGCTACGGAAGCCACTAAGCTGCAACCGCTTTGCGTAACTGTTGCAGGCTTTGTTCTATGCTCTTGTGCGCGGTGTCTATGGTCACGTCGGCGCGGCCGTAGAGCGCATTGCGGCCGCGCAGGATGCGGTGCAGGTCCTGCATGGCTTCGCGGTTTCCCGTCATCGGCCGGGTGTCGCCCTGGGCCACCACGCGTGCCATGTGCTCTTCCGGCTGCGCCTTGAGCCACACCGTGCGGCAGGTCGAGAGCAGCAGGTCGTAGGTGCCG
>JAJZUN010000602.1 GCA_021848555.1 Pseudomonadota bacterium
GCTGGTGGACAATCCGCCGCAGCATCCGCGCGGGGACTTCGCCCTGCAAAGGGGGCTGGTGCGCGAATCAGGCGCAGACCCGCTCACCTTCAGCGGCATCGGCGTGTATGCGCCGCGACTGTTCGGCGGCATTCCGCGCAACGCCAAGGTCGCGCTCGCCCCGCTGCTGCGCAAGGCGATGGCCGCGGACCGGGTATCGGGCGAGCATTTCCGCGGCCGCTGGCACGACATCGGCACGGCGGACAGGCTGCACGCGCTGGACGCGGAACTGCGCCGCGGCGGCCTCTGAAGCCCGACCGCCCGCATGCCGTGAACAGCGCCGCGGCTGAGACGGTACAATTGATTTGATCCGCGCCGACGCGCAACATTAACCCAGTCGAGCTTTATGACAGACATCACCCCTTACGCCGGGCGCCGCGCCGCGCTGCTCGCACAGATGCAAAGCGGCATCGCCATCGTGCCCACTGCGCCCGAGCGCGTGCGCAGCCGCGACAGCGAATACCCGTACCGCTACGACAGCTATTTCTATTACCTCTGCGGTTTTCAGGAGCCGGAGGCGGTGCTGGTGCTGATCGCCGGTCCGGCGCCGCAAAGCCTGCTGTTCTGCCGCGAGAAGAACCTGGAGCGCGAAACCTGGGACGGCTTGCGCTACGGCCCGGAGGCGGCACGGGACGCGTTCGGCGTCGACGCCGCCTACCCCATCGCCCAGCTCGACGAAAAGCTGCCGCTGCTGATGGCCAACCAGCCGGCGCTGTATTACGCGCCCGGCACGGATGCGGACTGGGACGCGCGCGTGATGCGCTGGCTGAATCAGGTGCGCGCGCAGAGCCGCACCGGCGTCGCCGCGCCGCAGCGCATCCACGACGTGCGCGCGCCGCTGGACGAGATGCGCTTGATCAAAGACGGGCACGAACTCGCCCTGATGCGCCGCGCGGCCAGCATCTCGGCCAAGGCGCACATACGCGCCATGCGCGCCACCCGGCCGGGGAAAATGGAATACGAGATCGAGGCCGAGCTGCAGTACGAATTCCGCCGCAGCGGCGCGCAGTTTCCCGCCTATTGGCCCATCGTCGCCGGCGGCGCCAATGCCTGCGTGCTGCACTACAGCGACAACCAGGCGCGTCTCGACGACGGCGCGCTGCTGCTGATCGACGCCGGCTGCGAACTCGACGGTTACGCTTCCGACATCACCCGCACCTATCCGATAAACGGAAAATTCAGCGGCGCGCAGAAAGACGTGTATGAACTGGTGCTCGCGGCCCAGGCCGCCGCCATCGCCGCAACCCGGTCCGGCATTGCGTGGGACGCGCCGCACGAGGCGGCGGTGCGCGTGCTGGCGCAGGGCATGATCGATTTCGGCCTGGTCCGGGGCAGCCTGGACCAGGTGCTCGAGACGGGCGGCTACAAGCGCTTCTACATGCACCGCACCGGACACTGGCTGGGGCTGGACGTGCACGATGCTGGAGAATACAAGATCGACGGCAAGTGGCGGCCGCTCGCCGCCGGCATGACGCTCACGGTAGAGCCCGGCTGCTATATCCGCGCAGCCGCGGACGTGCCCGAGGCCTACTGGAACATCGGTGTGCGCATCGAAGACAACGTGCTGGTGACCGCGGACGGCTGCGAACTGATCACCGTCGAAACACCGAAGAGCGTCGCCGACATAGAAGCCCTGGTGGGCAGGGACTGACGCGATGCCTCTGCGTTTCGCCATGGCCGCTGAAGCGCTAGACATCCTGATCGCGGGCGGCGGTCCGGTCGGGGCTGCGCTCGCGCTCGCGCTCGAGGGCAGCGGTCATTCGGTGCTGCTGATCGAGGCGCGCGGCGCGCCCGGCATCGACGCCCGCGGCGCTCGCGCCGCGGCAACGGGGGATGCGCGTGCGATCGCGTTGTCCTATGGCAGCCGCCTGATCCTGGAGCGCCTGCACGCGTGGTCGGGGATGCCCGTCACGCCGATAGCGAGCATCCATATTTCCCAGCGCGGCGGCTTCGGCCGCACCCTGATCCGCGCTGAAGACTTGGAACTGCCCGCGCTGGGCTATGTCGCCAACTACGACGATCTGCAGCAGAGCCTGCTCGCCGCGCCCTGCTCGGCCAGGCGCTGGTTCGGCGCCCGGCTTAGCGGTTTCGACGGCAGCACCGCCGTGGTGCAGACACAGGAGGGAGAGCGCAGCTTCGCGCCGCGCCTGACGGTGTTCGCCGACGGCGCGCGCCTCGCCGATGATCGCGCCGCGCCGGCCTACAGCAAGGACTATCGCCAGACTGCGCTCGTCGCCTGGGTGCAGACCGCGCAGGCGCACTGCGGCAGGGCCTGGGAACGTTTCACCCCGGAGGGGCCGCTGGCGCTGCTGCCGCACGGCGCCGGCTACGCCCTGGTGTGGACCGCCGGCCCGGATCGCGCCGCGTGCCTCGCCGCCCTCGACACCGCCGCGTTTCTCGCCGAGTTGCAAGCGTCTTTCGGCGATCGCCTGGGCGCATTCGTCGAAGCAGGCGAACGCAGCGCCTTCCCGCTGGCGCTGCACTACCGGTGCGAGGAAACGCGGCCGCGCAGCCTCGTCATCGGCAACGCGGCACAGACCCTGCACCCGGTCGCCGGCCAGGGGTTCAATCTTGGCCTGCGCGACGCCTGGGAACTCGCCCTGCTCGCGCGCGAGGCGAGCGAACCCGGCAGCGACGGCTTCATCCAAAGCTTTCGCCGCGCGCGCACCCTGGACCGCCGCGCCGGCATCGGGTTCACCGATGGCCTGGTGGGCTTGTTTTCCAATTCCGATCCGCTGCTTCGCCTCGGCCGCGGCGCCGGACTGCTCGCCCTCGACCTGCTGCCTTTCGCCCGCCGCTTCATCGCGCGGCGCATGATATTCGGCGCACGCGCATTGCCGTAGAGCGCCTGACGGAATTGCCCTTAGGCGCCCGAGTCGGCGGAGCACGCGGGGACCTACCCCGGGTATTGTTTTGCACTCTCAGACAGAGCGCAAGGCGAAGTTAAAGTAATACCTTCAATGTGTGACCAAATCGATTTTTCTTCGGCGGCGATTGGGTATAGAATTGCCTCCCCTTCCGCAAAAAACCAGCTAACAACGCCATGAGAATCGGACCTCACGTGCTGCGCAACAATCTGTTCGTTGCGCCGATGGCCGGGGTCA
>JAJZUN010000603.1 GCA_021848555.1 Pseudomonadota bacterium
CGCATACAGCACGAACATCGCCTGGATCGCATGCGTCGAAGACACGCCGCTCAGGCTGACGAGCGTCGCGGGCAGCGCCGCCGCCAGCGATCCGGCGGCGGCAAGCAAGGAGCCGACGAGGCTGTAGCGCGCAAACGTGGCCGTGCGCTGGCGGTCGGCGACGACGCGTGCGAGCACGGCATGCTCCAAAGGCAGGAACACGCTGACGTCCCCGCTCGAGGGATTGAGCGTTCCCACCAGCGCGACCAGCAGCAGCGGCCAGAAATCGGTGAGCGCGGCGAAACCGAGCCCGGTGAACGCCATGAGTGCAGAGGCGGCCAGCAGCAGGCTGCGGTAGTGGTAGCGCCAGGCATGCAGCCCGACCACCAGCGTGAGCAGGCCGGAACCGATGAGGGTGGTGGTCGCGATGATGCCCACCTGCAGCGGGCCGAAGCCCAAACCCAGCAGATACAGCGGCAGCAATAGGCTTACGTAGCCGTCGCCGAACGCGCGCAGGCCTTTCGCCAGGAGCAGGCGGTTGACATGGCTGGACATCGCACTCATTTTCTCACTTTCCCAGGGCTGCACGTCGGGCTGGTGAGCGCGGTCGCAGCGGGCTCGACGAACCGCTCAGCGGACGAGTTCCAGCAGCGGTCGATGGAAGCCGTGCACGAACATGAACGCCAAGCCGACGGCGGTCAGGATCGCGGCGCCGGCAAACTGAAACGCGATCTGGGCTCGGCGCAAGCCCGGGCTGTAGCTGAAACGCCGTTGCCAGGCAACGCCCCATTCGGGTTTGAACAGCATCAGCCATACCGGCAGCGTCAGGCCCAAGCCGACCAGGATCAGCGTCAGCGCACCCTCCAGCTTGAGGCTGCCGAACTCGAGCCTGGACACCGGCACCCCATGCACATCTTCGAGCGGCGTCGCCTGGACGGCGCCGCTGAAAGCGGCGGCAAGCGCAAGGAAAAGAACGGCGATCGGTGTTTTCATCGTTCTCTATTATGCCAAACGTGGCATTACGGCGCGCTGCGCGACGCGGCCGCGACGCAGACGAATCTTGAGACGCGAATCGCCTCCGCGCTCTGCGTGGCGAGAAAGCAAGGCTGCAAAAGAAAACGGACACTCGAAAATTGAGTGCCCGTAAGGACCCTTCTGCCCAGAAGGATGGGAGGAAATCAGCAAAAGGGTGATTCAATGTAACCCAGAGAGCCGGCGGCGATTTGATATGGGTCAAATCAACTGCGGTTTCTTGCAAAATCAGTCTGCGGCGGCGGCTGATGTTTGGCCTTGCTCCGAGCGCTGGCCTGGGTACGAGCCGTCCCGGCTCGGATGCGCTTAAAGTCCCGCTTGCAGCGTTCGAGTCAGCTAAACCCCAGCTCGAGCATCCCGAACTCGCCCAAATCCATCTTGACGCTGTCCCCCGCCGCCACCGGCACCGGCGTGACGCAGGTGCCGGTGATCACCACTTCGCCCGCGCGCAGGCCCGCGCCGTAGGTGCACAGCTCGTTCGCGATCCAGGCGAGCGCGGCGCGCGGGTCGCCCAGCACGTTGGCGCCTGAGCCCTGAGCGGCGAGCGCGCCGTTGCGATAAGCCGCGACGCCGTGCTGCACCAGGTCGCGCGCGCGCCAGTCGGTGCGCACTTCCGGTCCGATCACGAACCAGCAGGCGCAGGCCAGGTCCGCGATCAATTGCGGCGCGCCGACGCGGGTGAAGTCCTCATAGCGCGAGTCGGGCACTTCGATCGCCGGATGCAGCGTGGCGACCGCGGCCAGCACTTCTTCGACGCTGTAGCGCGTCGCGCGCCTGGGCAGATCGCCGCCCATGCGAAACGCGAATTCGGCTTCTGCCACCTTCATGTTGTTGCCGGCCAGCGCGATGCGCGCACCGCCTTCGCGCGCGCGCGCGGAAAGCAGCGGGCCTGCGATCGGACCATCGACCTGGATGTGCTGCTGCCCGGCCTTGCTGGTGGCGGCGATTTTCCAGCCGACGATGTTCTGTCCGGACAGCCGCGCCAGCTCGGCCTGGATCGCATAGCCTTCGGCGCGCGTCGCCGGGCGGCATTGCGCCGGCAGCTGCTCGAGGCGCGTCGATTCGCGCCAATGCTGCAGCAGCAGCTCGGCGGCAGCGCGGGTGTCTTGATGGTTCATGTTATTGGCTCCTTGGCAGGACAGGTAGAATAGCACCGCAGCCGCGCTGCGCATCGCTGCCGGCGCTCACTCGACGATACCGCCATGACCGCATTCACCGAACCCGTCACCCTCAAGGGCCGCCACGCCGTGCTGGAACCGCTCGCCTACGCGCACGAGGCCGAGCTCAGCGCCGCCGTGCGCGACGGCGAACTGTGGCAGCTGTGGTACACGGCGATTCCGCAACCCGAAGGCATGCGCGCCGAAATCGAGCGCAGGCTGGGCCTGCAACAGGCCGGATCCATGCTGCCGTTCGCGGTGCGCAGCCTGGCCAGCGGCAAGATCGCCGGCATGACGACCTACATGAACATCGACGCGAACAACCGCCGCATCGAAATCGGCTCCACCTGGTATGCGAAATCGGTGCAGCGCACGCCGCTCAACACCGAATGCAAGCTCATGCTGCTCACGCACGCGTTCGAGAAATTGAACTGCATCGCGTTGGAATTCCGCACCGGTTTTTTCAATTACGCCAGCCGGCGCGCAATCGAGCGCCTGGGCGCGAAACAGGACGGCATACTGCGCGCCCACCAGCATTACGCCAATGGCAGCCTGCGCGATACCGTCGTGTTCTCCATCATTGCGCCGGAATGGCCGGCGGTGAAGCATCATCTCGAATTCAAGCTGAGCGGGAGCTGACACGATGCAGACGCTGCTGCCGCTGGCCGAACAGGTGGCGCACCTGCTCAAGGCGCGGCGCGAGACCATCGCCGTGGCGGAGTCCTCGGCGGGGGGCCTGATCGCGGCCGCCCTGCTCGCGGTCCCCGGCGCCTCGGCCTACTTTCTCGGCGGGGCCGTGGTGTACACGCGCAAGGCGCGCGAACAGTTGCTGCAGCTGCCGCGCGAGGCGGTAACGGGCATGCGCTCGGCGTCCGAGCCCTATGCGCTGCTGCTCGCGCGCACGACGAGCGCGCGCCTGGGCGCAAGCTGGGGCCTGGCCGAAACCGGCGCCGCGGGCCCGACC
>JAJZUN010000604.1 GCA_021848555.1 Pseudomonadota bacterium
GATTGCGGGTCTGGTCGCAAGAGGGGAGACCGTGGTCGAGCGCATCTACCACCTCGACCGCGGCTACGAATGCATCGAGGAAAAGCTGTCCCAGCTCGGCGCGCGCATCAAGCGCGTTCATTGAGGAAGCGCCAGCCGCGGAGTACGCGGTAAAATCGCGGTTTAGATCGGGCCCCACTGTGTCTCAAATCACGATCGCCCTGTCCAAGGGCCGAATCTTCGAGGAAACGCTGCCGCTGCTGAAGGCGGCGGGCGTGGTGCCGCGCGACGATCCCGAAACCTCGCGCAAGCTGATCATCGCCACCAGCCGGCCCGAAGTGCGCCTGATCATCGTGCGCGCCTCGGATACCCCGACCTACGTGCAGTACGGCGCGGCCGACCTCGGCATCGCGGGCAAGGACGTGCTGCTCGAGCATGGCGGCGACGGCCTGTATCAGCCGCTGGACCTGAAAATCGCCGCCTGCCGCCTGATGGTGGCGGTGCCGCAGGGCTTCGACTACGCACGGGCGGTCAAGCAGGGCGCGCGGCTGCGCGTGGCCACCAAATACGTGCAGACAGCGCGCGAGCATTTCGCTGCCAAGGGGGTACACGTCGACCTGATCAAGCTCTATGGCTCGATGGAACTTGCGCCGTTGGTGGGGCTCGCCGACGCCATCGTCGACCTGGTCTCCAGCGGCAATACGCTCAAAGCCAACCATCTGCGGGCGGTGGAGGAGATCGTGCCGATTTCGGCGCGCCTGGTCATCAATCAGGCGGCGCTGAAGCTCAAGCGCGCCGCGATCCAGCCGCTGATCGACGCGTTCGCGAAGGCGGCGGTATGAACGAGATTGCGCGCCTGTCCACCCGCGACGCGGACTTCGCCGCGCGGCTTGCGCGCCTCACCGCGTTCGACGCGGCGCAGGACGCAAGCGTGGATGCGACCGTGGCCGACATCCTGGCGGCGGTGAAAAGCCGCGGCGACGCGGCCGTGCTCGAATACACGGCGCGCTTCGACGGCGTGAGCGCCGGCGCGCTGGCCGAGCTCGAACTGACGCGCGCGGCGCTCGAGCACGCGCGCGACGCGCTGCCTTCGACGCAGCGCGCGGCGCTGGAGCAGGCCGCCCGGCGCGTGCGCAATTACCACGAAAAGCAGCTGGCGCAGTCCTGGCAGTACACCGAGGCCGATGGCACGGTGCTGGGGCAGAAGCTGACGCCGCTGGACCGCGTCGGCCTGTATGTGCCGGGCGGCAAGGCGGCCTATCCCTCGTCGGTGCTGATGAACGCGCTGCCGGCGAAGGTGGCTGGTGTGGGCGAACTCGTGATGGTGGTGCCGACCCCGCGCGGCGAAAAGAACCAGCTGGTGATGGCGGCAGCCGCCATTGCCGGAGTGGACCGCGTGTACACCATAGGCGGGGCGCAGGCGGTGGGCGCGCTTGCCTATGGCACCCAGACCATTGCGCAAGTGGACAAGATCGTCGGCCCCGGCAACGCCTATGTCGCCGCGGCGAAGCGGCGCGTGTTCGGCGTGGTCGGCATCGACATGGTGGCGGGGCCGTCGGAAATCCTCGTCATTTGCGACGGCAAGACCGATCCGGATTGGATTGCGATGGACCTGTTCTCGCAAGCCGAGCACGACGAACTGGCGCAGTCGATCCTGCTTGCTCCCGACGCCGGCTTCATCGATGCGGTGCAGGCGAGCATAGCCAAGCTGCTGCCGCAGATGCCGCGGCGGGAGACCATCGCCACCGCACTGCGCACGCGCGGCGCGCTGATCCTGGTGCGCGACCTGGACGAGGCAGCGCAGATCGCGAACAGCATAGCGCCCGAACACCTCGAGCTGTCGGTGGAGGAGCCGCTCGCACTGGCGCAGAAAATCAGGCATGCCGGCGCGATTTTCATGGGGCGCCAGACCTGCGAGGCGCTGGGCGATTATTGCGCCGGACCCAACCACGTCCTGCCCACCTCGCGCAGCGCGCGCTACTCTTCGCCGCTCGGGGTATACGACTTTCAGAAGCGCAGCAGCCTGATCATGGTCTCCGCGGACGGAGCCCAGACGCTGGGTAAGGTGGCGATGACGCTGGCCGAAGGCGAGGGCTTGCAGGCCCATGCGCGTTCCGCCGCATATCGACTGCGCGATCCTGAGGTGCCTTCGTGAGCCGTTATTGGAGCAAAGTCGTCGCGGGCTTGACGCCCTACGTGCCGGGAGAGCAACCCAAGTTGCCCAACCTGATCAAGCTCAACACCAACGAGAGCCCCTACGGCCCCAGCCCGCGGGCGCTGGCGGCCCTGAGCGGCGAGGTGGGCGACACGCTGCGGCTATATCCCGATCCGAACTGCGATGCGCTGAAGCAATCGATTGCCGCCTTCTATGAACTGAACCCGGCCCAGGTGTTCATCGGCAACGGTTCGGACGAGGTGCTGGCGCACATATTCCTTGCGCTGCTCAAGCACGATGAGCCGCTGCTGTTTCCGGACATCACCTACAGCTTTTATCCGGTGTACTGCGGCCTGTATGGCATCGAGTACCGGCAAGTGCCGCTGACCGAGTCGTTGGAAATCCGCGTCGACGATTATCTGCGGCCGAACGGCGGCATCATTTTTCCCAATCCGAATGCGCCGACCGGCAGGCCGCTGGCTCTCGCCGAAATCGAGCGCCTGTTGCGCGCGAACGCCGGGTCGGTGGTGGTGGTCGACGAGGCCTACGTGGATTTCGGCGCCGAATCGTCGGTCGGGCTGGTCGCTCGCTACCCGCAGCTGCTGGTGGTGCATACGCTGTCGAAATCGCGCGCGCTCGCCGGGCTGCGCGTGGGCTATGCGCTGGGCGACGCCGGGCTGATCGAGGCGCTGAACCGCGTCAAGGACAGCTTCAATTCCTACCCGCTGGGCCGCTTCGCCATCGCCGGCGCCGCCGCCGCGATCGACGACCGCGCGTATTTCGAGCAGATCTGCGCCAAGGTGATCGCGAGCCGAACCCGGCTGGTGAGCAAGCTTGCCGCGCTGGGCATGGAGGTGCTGCCTTCTGCCGCGAATTTCGTGTTTGCGCGCCATGGCCAGCGCAGCGGCGCTGCGCTGGCCGCGCGCTTGCGCGAGCGCAGCATTATCGTGCGGCATTTCAAGCATCCGCCGCGCATCGAACCGTTCCTGCGCA
>JAJZUN010000605.1 GCA_021848555.1 Pseudomonadota bacterium
GTAGAGCACGCGCAGCACTTCCGGCCGCGCCTGCAGCCAGCGCGCGATCCGGAGCGCGCTCTGCTGCTGCGAGCGCATGCGCACGCCGATGGTGCGCAGGCCGCGCAGGGCGAGATAGCAGTCGTCCGGGCTTACGCAGTAGCCGTAGTCGGCCACGGCGCGGCGCACTTTGAGCCAGTACTTTTCATTGGTGACGACGATGCCCAGCATCACGTCGGAATGACCCGAGATGTACTTGGTGCCGGCGTGGATCGAGATGTCGACGCCATGCTCGAACGCACGAAAAAAATACGGCGTGCCCCAGGTGGTGTCGGCGAGCACCGCAACGCCTTTTGCGTGCGCCGCCGCAGCGATTGCCGGGAGGTCCTGCATTTCGAAGCTGAGCGAACCGGGCGTTTCGCAGAAAACCGCAGTCGTATTCGGCCGGATCAGGCCGGCGATGCCCGCGCCAACGGCCGGGTCGTAGTATTCGATTTCCACGCCGAAGCCGCGCAGGCGCTGATCGCAGAAATTGCGCGTCGGCTGATAGACCGAATCCGCGACCAGGATGTGAGCGCCCGAATGCGCGAACGCGACCAGCGCGGCGGCGATGGCGGCCAGGCCCGAGGGCAGCGCGACCGCCGCATGACCGCCCTCGAGTTGCGCCACCGCATCTTCCAGCGCGAAGGCGGTGGGCGTGCCGTAGATGCCGTAGCGCATGGCCTTGTAATCGTCGGCGTTGCGTTTTTCGTACGACGCCACATCGGGGAACAGCACGGTCGAGGCCCGAATCACCGGCGTGTTGACCGCGCCGCCGTAGCGCTGCGGGTCGCGCCCGGCGTGGCTGGTGATGGTGTCGCGCCGCATGTTTTTCTTTTCGCCCATGGTCCGATATCCCAGGTTCAAGATTCCTTCCGTTCGCACTCGCCGGGTGCAGGCCTCGCTCCGATGCCATCGTTCATTTGCCGGCGCTACTATAACTCCCAAGCGCCCCGCACCGGGATCGTTTACAGATCCGTACCAGCATATCCTGGTCAGTACGGATGATGTGCGGGCTTAAAAGCACATTTAGCGCGCTTCCCCCACAAACCCCTGCTGCAACGCCGCCAGGCGGTCGAGCGCAGCCTTGGGTAGCGGCCCTTTCGTCACAGCCGCGAGCGCATCCTCGAATTGCTGCGGCGTCGCCATTCCCACCAGTATCGTGCCCATCGCGGGGTGGCTGATGCAGAAGCGCGTGGCGGCTTCGGTGAGGCTGGCCGCGTAGCCCTCGTTGACCAGCGGCATCAGCCGCTGCGCCCGCGCGACGTCGGCCTCATAGCTCCTGGCCGAGCCGATCGGGGCCGGCGCCGCGCCTGCGAGCGCGTGACGCTCGGCGGAGCCCGACAATGCGCCCCCCGCCAGCACGCGTATGCCGATCACGCCGACGCCCGCAGCCCGCGTGTGCTCGAACAGCTTGCCGTAATCCTGCGCAGGATAATCGGGCGGCATAGCAGTGGCGGCCGACGGATTGAGCATGTTGTAGATTACTTGCGCGGAATCGAAGACCTTTGCATCGATGACCTCCTGCAAGGCTGCAGCATCCCCGGTCGCGGTGATGCCGAGGAATCGCACCTTGCCCTGCCGGCGCAGCGCCTCGAACGCCGGCACGACTTCATTCAGCACCTGCCGGGCAGTCAGCGAGTTCCCGCCTCCGGCGGACGTGATGGGATCGTGGAAATGCAGGATGTCGACCTGCTCGCGCCCGAGCCGCCGCAAGCTTCCCTCCAGCGACGTCGCGATGAATTCGGCACTCGGCCCCGTATTGGGCGGCAGTCTGACTTTCGTCCCGACGACGGCATCCCTGGGCTTGAGCTTGTTGAGGATGCGGCCGAGGTTCTTTTCGGATTCGCCGTTGCCGTAGGCCACGGCGGTATCGAAATAATTCACCCCGGCATCGAGCGCCCGGCCGATCGCGCGCTCCTGGTCGGCAGGATCACCCCGCACCATCAGCCCGCCCACGGCGCCGCAGCCGAAGCCGAGAATCGAAATTTTCATCCCGCTGCGACCGAATATCCGCATCTCCATGGGTATTTGCCTTTGTGTCGAGACTGCTGTCAGTTCTTCTTCAGACCGAGGCCGGGAATGACTTTTTCCATGCCCTTTTCATCCTCCGCCCAGAACGCAGCGGTTTCCGCCGACCCCATGTAGGCCTGTCCCAAGCCATTCTTGTCAATGAACTCCTTAAACGACGGATCATGGACTGCTTTGTTGACCGACTTTTCCAATCTGGCGATGATCTCCTTGGGTGTGTCCTTGGGGGCGACCAGACAACGCCATACTCCCATGGTGAAATCGATCCCCTTCTCCTTGAACGTCGGGACATCCGGGAACAGGGCGTCGCGATGGGTCGAGGCTATGGCCAGGATCCGGAGTTTGCCGCCTTTGACCAGGGTGCCGACCTCGGCCGGGCTGACCGTCGTCGCTTCCACATGCCCGCCGGCTGCGGCCACAGCCGCCGGGTTGCCGCCGCCGTAGGGAACATGGGTGAATTGAATCCCCGTCTTGCTGCCCAACAGTGCGGCCGAAACATGCCAGATCGCACCTGGACCCGAGTTGGATATTCTCACTTTCATCGGATTGGCTTTCGCGTATGCCATGGCTTCCTCTATCGTCTTCCAGGGTGAGTCGGCCTTGACGGTAAATGCGGCAGGGTCGAGGTTGACCAGCGCGATCGGACTGAGGTTCCTCCAGTCCGCGTAACTGGACGCCGAATACTTCTGCAATAACTGGGAGGTCGAGTTGATCCCTATGGTGTAACCATCCGGTTTGGCGGCTGCGATCTGGTTAAAGCCCACCAAGCCTCCGCCGCCCGCCTTGTTGACCACGACAACCGGTTTGCCCAGATCCTTTTCCACCAGATTGCCGATGAACCTTGCCACCAGGTCGGTTCCGCCTCCCGCAGCCCAGGGAACGATCAGGGTGATCTCCTTTTCCGGATATGCGGCGGCCGCCGGAGTACCGACGACCGGAAGCAATCCGATCGCCAGAACGCCGAGCAAGAGGAAACGTATTCGGCGTGCTGCCAGCTGTACTTTCGTGCTCTTGCGCATGTTGCACCTCCTTAGTCGTGGTTAAGTTTCCCCCCGGCCAGGCCGGGGGCTTGCGTC
>JAJZUN010000606.1 GCA_021848555.1 Pseudomonadota bacterium
CGGGCAAACAGCCTTAGTGGTCGATGATCAGGCTGATCGGCGCCGGAACCTGGATGCCGAACCCCTGGGCGTAATCGACGCCGGCTTCTCGCAAATCGGCGAGAGTCTCATTCGTTTCGACGCCTTCTCCGATCAGCGCCAATCCAGTCACCTTCGCCATACTCACCATTGCGCCCAACTTCTTGCGCGAGGACTGACCGACGCGCAGACTGCGTACGATCCCGCCGTCAATTTTGACGAAGTCGGGCCGCAGCGTCGTCAGCGAGGTAAGCGACACGGAACGACGGCCGAAGCCGCTTATCGCAAGCTGGCAACCGATTCCTCTTATGCAAGCAAAGAACGCATCGACATCGTTTGGACGCTCAAGCAGGTCCTGCTCGCTGATTTCGATGACGAGCGCCCCGGGTGACACCGTGGAACGTGCGAGCTCCGACGCAAGCTCCGGGATAAACTCCGGGTCGCTGAGCGTCTGCGACGAGATTTTGATGCACAGGCGCGGCACGCGCGGCAATCGGGCCAGGTGCGCCACGGACTGACGCACGACCCAGCGGTCGAGCTGCGGCAGCAGCCGAAAATGTTCGAATAGCGGCAGGAATCCCCCAGGTGGCAGAAACACCGCGTCGTCGTCCTGCAGTCGCACCAGCACTTCCGCCATGGGGAAGGTCTGCGCACCCCGAAGCGTAAGAATAGGCTGCGCATAGAGCACAAGCTCATCGCGCTTCAGCGCCCGCAACAGACGGTTCGGAGGGTCGTCCCATCCCATGAAGTCCTGATTCAATTGGCGCAACAGGACTTCTACGTCATGTGGAACATTGAGTGGCGGCATGAACGGGATTCTAGCGCTTTTGGTCAAATTAAACCTTCCATTCCCCCGCCTGCAGGCGCGGTATGACGCCACGCAAGATCCGAAACGTGAGGCCCCACAACTGGTCATCGCCCACCCGATAATAGGGTGTGCGCCGCGGCGCAGCGGCATCCGCCTGCAGGGCGTCGTCGTCGTTCAAGACTTCGGCAGCGGCCAGTTCAGTCAGGGACAAATCCATGATCTCGGCGACCTCGCGTTCATTTCTTTTCCAGGCTACCGGCTGGATGATGCGACCGAGGAAGGGGTGGACGCGAAAGCCTGTGGCCCGCGTTTCGGCAAGCGGCAGTTCAGCCAGAATTTCGATCTGGTCTTCCCGGAGCCCGATTTCTTCGCGTGCTTCTCGCAAAGCCGTATCGAGCATGGAACGGTCGGACGGGTCGCGCTTGCCGCCCGGAAAAGCGAGGTGCCCAGCGTGCGTACCGTTGTCGCTGCGTTTGATAAGGATCAATCGCAGCTCGCCGCTGGCGCCGCGATATACCGGCACCAAAACACTGGCCTCGATCACGGCCTCATGCGCCAAATGCATCCCGGGAGATCAGCCCGCGCACGGTATCGTGATGCCTTCGGGGCCAAACAATTCATCCTGGATCAGGGTGCTGCGCACGGCGCCGGAAGTCGCATCGAACAGAACATAAAGGCGTTGCAGGTTCAGGTTATTGATGCAGGTGCGCCAGTCCCACACCAATTCGTCGCGCGCCTTGAAATAGACCGTTCGGCTATAGTTCGGCGGACCAAGGACACGCAGCACCTGCTCGCGCGTCATGCCGGGGCGGATCCGCGCCAGCCCCGCTGCGTCCAGCACATTGACCTTGCTCTGCAGTCGTCCGTCCGGCCCAAGCTTCACCATGTACGTGTGGAATCCCTCCGGGCCGCGCGGATACGCCAGTTGCATTGAACCGTCGGGATCCTGCCAACGCATCGCCGGCTGTCCCATCAGCCGCACTACGTCGTCCAGACGCGCTTCACCGGGTCGAAGTCCGGCCCCGCTGTAGGAGGCGCAGGCAGCCAGGGCCAAGGTCACCAACAGTACGATCAGGCGCATGATGGGCTCCCATTTCCAGGGTTGGCTAATTATGACCCACCAGTCCCTTTATGTCAGGGACCATGCCAAAATCGAGCCCTATACTGCGAACAAGCCATTTAAGGAGGATTAAATTGTGAAACCCGTCGTTCTAGTTACCCGCAAGCTGCCGCATGCCGTCGAGGAGCGTCTGCGCCGGGATTACAGCCCGATTCTGAATCCGGATGATATCCTGTATTCAGCCGAGGACATCATCCGGCGCGCCGAAGGGGCCGATGCGATCATGCCCTGCCATACCGAGAAATTCGGCGCCGACGTGATCGCGCGTCTGCCCAAGCGCGTGCGCGTGATTGCGAATTTTTCCGTCGGCTACGACCACGTGGACACGGCAGCCGCCAAGGCGCGCGGACTGATCGTGACGAACACGCCCGAGGTGCTGTCCGACGCCACGGCGGAGCTGACCATCATGCTGATGCTCGGTGCCGCGCGCCGCGCGAGCGAAGGCGAGCGCCTGGTGCGCACGCGCGAGTGGAAGGACTGGAGCCCGAGTTTCATGGTGGGCACGCAGATGACCGGCAAGCGCCTGGGCATACTCGGCTTCGGCCGGGTCGGACGCGTCGTCGCCAAACGCGCGCGCGGCTTCGACATGGAAATCCATTACAACGACCTGAACCGGGTGCCGCCCGAACTGGAGGACGGCGCGATTTTTCATAGAACGCCGGCGGAACTGATGCCGCATTGCGATTTTCTCGCGCTGCATTGCGTGGCTTCGCCGCAGACCATCAAGCTGCTGAACGCAGATCTCATCGCCCGCCTGCCCGACGGGGCGATCGTGGTCAACGCGAGCCGCGGCGTGGTGATCGACGACGACGCGCTGATCGCGGCGCTCAAGTCCGGCAAGCTCACCGCCGCCGGCCTGGACGTCTACAACAACGAACCCGACATCCATCCGGAATACCGGCAGCTGCGCAATGTGTTCCTCATGCCGCACATCGGCAGCGCGACCAAGGAAACGCGGGACGCGATGGGGTTTCGCGCCCTCGACAATCTGGATGCGGTCTTCGCCGGGAAAGAGCCGCGCGATCGCGTCGCGTGAACTGCCTTAACCGGTGATGCCGATCTGCCAGGGCACGAACTCGTGATCGCCCAGGCCGAAGAGCTCGCTCTTGGTTTTTTCCCCCGAGGCGGTGCGCAGGATCAGCCGGAAAATCTGCTCGCCCATCTGGTCCATGCTCGC
>JAJZUN010000607.1 GCA_021848555.1 Pseudomonadota bacterium
GTGGGCATGGCAGTGCGAGTCGAACCAGCGAGCCTCAGGCACCGGCGGCCTCCAGCCTCGGGAAGAGCGGCGCCGCCTTGGTGATCGAGGCTCCACCCTTGTACTGCCCCACTCGGAGCGCCTCCGGGTAGTTCCCCCCGACGGAGGACGGTTCGATGCCGATGGCGGCGAGGATCTTGGGCGAAGCCTCGGTCAGTACCGGCGCGACCAAGACCGCAGTCTTCTCCGGCGTAACCCTGACGGGGGGTGCCGCTACCGACTCCTCGATCAAGACCGGCACGGTATCGCTCACCAGCAGCAAGGGCACGATCACCACCGGCGGCGCCAACGCGGACCTGTTCAGCGCCGCTGCGGTAAGCAGCTCGTTCTCGTCGCTGTCGAGCATCAGCCTCACCAGCGCCGCGAGTTCGCAACTCGCGATTGCGGTGGTCGACGCGGCGCTGGGCCAGGTCAACGTTTCCCGCGGCGACTTGGGTGCCTACCAAAATCGCTTTGCCTCGGCGGTTTCCAACCTGCAAACGACCGCGGAAAACCTGACTGCGTCGCGCAGCCGGATCCAGGATGCGGACTTCGCGGCGGAAACCGCAGCGATGACCCGCGGCCAGATCCTGCAGCAGGCCGGTACCGCGATGCTGGCGCAAGCCAACTCGCTGCCGAACAGCGTGCTGTCTCTGCTCAAGTAAGCCGCATGAAGCGACCACCGGCCGGGAAGTTCCCTGCCGGGGGTTTTTCGCTCAGCTGAAGGAGTGCCGAACATGAAGCTCGATACGGTTGCGCCGGCGGCGGCTGGATCGAATACTGCCCCGGCCGCGCTTTTGCCTGGTGCAGCAGACTCGCCGCTGCCCGTCCCTGCGCCCCCTTCGACGCAGACGGCGGAGCCCCAGCAAGCGCCGCCAGGCGCCGAAACCGCGCAGCAAGCCGCGCGCCGGATCAACGAATTTCTGAAGTCCTCGTCGGCGGCCGTCGAATTCGTGGTGGACGGTGAGTCCAACCGGGTCGTCGTGCGCATCGTCGACTCCGAAACAGGGCAACTGATCCGCCAGATGCCGTCCGAGGAAATGCTCGCCATCTCCCACGCACTCGACCGGGTGACCGGCCTGCTGCTGGAGCAGAAGGCCTGACCGCAGGCCGAAAAAACGCCGAGGAAGGCATGCGCCCTTCCTTTCCCATCGCGGCCCCCGTTTCAACAGACCGATAGCGGGCGTTTTGCCCTTGTGCTTCAAGGATTGCCGCCGGTCTGCCGATATTAGGATATCGCCGTACCAACGAGAAAGGGTTCGTCATGGCAGTGACTTTGCCCAGCATCAGCGCCACTACCGGAACATTGACCGCCTCCGGCGTCGGCTCCGGCATAGACGTCAAGGGGCTGATCAGCCAGCTGATGGCGGTGGAGCAACGGCCGCTGACCTTGCTCGCGCAAAAGGAAGCCTCTTTCCAGTCCCAGCTCACCAGCCTCGGCACGGTCCAGGGCAGCCTGTCCTCGCTGCAATCGGCGGCGCAGGCCCTGGTGTCCGCCGGGACCGCCAGCTACTCGACTTCGGTCAGCGACAGCACGATATTGAGTGCCGCGGTCGACAGTACCGCCGTAGGCGGAAGTTACTCGGTCGGCGTGACGCAGCTGGCGCAGGTGCAAAAGCTCGTCGCCCCCGTGCCGGGGCAGGCCAGCCTGAGCACCGCCATCGGCACCGGTGCCGCGACCACGGTCACGGTGACCCTGGGCACGATCAGCGGAACCCCGGTCAATGGCCAGTACGCGTCCGCCGGCTTCACGCCCGATCCGGCCAAGGTGCCCGTGACCCTGACCATCGACGGCAGCAACAACACCCTCGCAGGAATCCGCGACGCGATCAATGCCGCCAACGCGGGCATCACCGCCAGCATCATCAACGACGGCAGCGCCACGCCCTACCGGCTCGCGCTCGCCTCGAACGCGACCGGCGCAGTGAGCAGCATGCAGATCGCGGTAAGCGGCGATGCCGCCATCGGCTCGCTGCTCGGCTACGATCCGACCGCGCCTTCACAAAACCTCAATGAAACCCAGACCGCGCAAGATGCCAAGCTCACGGTAGACGGTGTGAGCATCACCAGCACGACCAACAGCGTAGCCGGCGCGATCCAGGGCGTGACGCTCAACTTGGCGAAGGCCCCGACGGCGAGCCCGGTGACCGTCACCGTTCGCCGCGACACCAGCAACTTGAGCTCGGCGCTCGGCGCCCTGGTAAGCGCCTACAACGGCGCCAACAAGGCGATTGCCAGCGCCACCGCCAAGGGCGCGACCTTGCAGGGCGATTGGGCCGTGCTCGGCCTGGAGCGCCAGGTGCGCTCCATCCTCGGCAGCGTGCAGGCCGCCGGCGGTTCATACACCACGCTGTCGCAGCTCGGTGTCAGCTTCCAGAAAGACGGTTCGCTCCTGCTCGATTCGGCCAAGCTCGGCACCGCACTATCCACGAATGTCGGCGACGTCTCGGCTTTCGTGGCGGCGATGGGTAGCGCGGTCAAGAGCGCCGCCGACGCCGTGCTCGGATCGACCGGCCCGATCAGCAACGAGGTCGCCGGGATCAACAGCTCGATCCAGGACATCGGCACGCGGCGCATCAACATCCAGAGCCAACTCGAAGCGACCCAGGCGCGCTACCAGGCGCAATTCACCGCGCTCGACACCCTGCTCGCCAGCATGAACAGCACCAGCAGCTTTCTTACGCAGCAGCTGAGCAACCTGCCCAATTACTACAACAAGGGATAAGACTTATGTTTCCCGCGAATTCCCGCGCCGCGATGAACGCTTACCGCAACATAGGCGTCGAGTCCATCGTGGACTCGGCCAGCCCCCACAAGCTGGTGTTGATGCTGTTCGACGGCGCCAGAGCGGCGGTGTCATCGGCGAAAGCGCACCTGAGCAGCCGCGACATCGGGGCCAAGTGCAAGTCCATTTCTCAGGCGATAGCGATCATCGACGGCGGCCTCAAGGCTAGCCTGGATCTGAACGTGGGCGGGGACCTGGCGAAAAACCTGTCCGATCTGTACGCCTACATGACGCAGCGCCTGCTGCATGCCAACCTGAAGAACGACCCCGCCGCGCTGGAAGAAGTGTCCAGATTGCTGGAACAACTCGGCAGCGC
>JAJZUN010000608.1 GCA_021848555.1 Pseudomonadota bacterium
CGTAGCTCCGTCGGGTAAAGTTGCGCGGGTCAAAGTCCTGCGCAGTTCGGGCTCGCCGCAATTGAATCGCGCGGCGATCGCCGCCGCGCGGCAGTGGCGCTTTGTTCCTTTCAAGCGCGCCCTGGACGAGAGCATCTGGAGCGTGGTGAATCTGCATTTCATCCAGCCTCGCCGTACGCTAGGCGTGCCGTTCGTCATCATGCACTACCGCGAAGTCGCGCGGCAGATCAATGCTGAAGTCAAACAGCGGGGATATGCGCCTTTAAACATGTTGAAAGTCTGGAAACGACTCCGCAGATTCATCAACGCGCTGTCCGGCAACAGTGGCCGCGATGCTCGCGGAGGGCGTTCGCTGGAGGCCGAGCTGGCCGGTCTCGGCAGGGCGCAATCGGTGCGCTTCGTGGGTTTCCTTTCCCATGGATTGCAACACACGAATCCGACATTGGCGCGCCGGCGGCGTCGAAGCGGAACCGGGCGGTCTCGGTGGCAAGTCTATGCGGTCAAGCAGCAGCGGGGCTTCTCCGAATGGATGGTCGAAGCCACGCCGCGCGGAGCGCTTCGCCGCATTGAAGCGGCGTTTCACTGCCAGGTGGCAACATGTCCGCGCTAGGATGAAAGCAAACTGTGTATGGGCGATGTGTCGGCGGTGATGCCTGGGTCGCTGGTGATATCACTTGTGCGTCCGCCGCGGCCCGATGCCGCGGGCGCGGCGAGGCGTCGTCAATCTCTCCCGAGCGTGATCCGCCTGGCTTCAGTACGCATACGTCACGATGGCATGCTGTCCGGTCCCCTTGCGGCAGTCGGTCACATTCTTGTGGCGGATGATGCGGTAGGGCGCGAACGCGGGCTGATCCGCCGCGAGAGTGTTCTGGGCCGCCTCTAGGCCCGCCAGATGCGCGCACAGAGTCCGGACGTCGGCTGCCACGCCGGCTGCGCCTTGCTTGGCGGTGCGCTTGATGATCGCTGAATTGTCATGCCACATCGCGGAGAAGAGCGACCCGACGACGGAGATGCCCAGCTTGCCGCCCGCTTCGCCGGTGGCCTTGCCCGCCGCGCCGATGGCGAGCGCATCCTGATAATAATGCCGCGCGAGCGCCTGCTCGGCCGGGTTGAGCGGCACGATCCGCCGGCCGATCAGCAAACCACCGTCGCTTTTTATGGTCGCTTTCGGCGCGCCGCGCACCGAGATGTGCACGGCGCCGGAGGCGATCGACAGCGATCCGCGGCCGACGGTCTCGTCGGTATGCCCGCATGCGGCGAGCGTCATGAGCGGCAGCGCCGCGCAGAGTGCGAGAAACGGTTTACGAATCATCGTCAAGCCCCCCTGTTCGCCACGAAACTCGACCCCGAGCCCCTCATCCCGGCTGACGCGCCGGCGTGGAGGCCGCGTGCACCGCGCCCGGCTCGGCGATCACCACTTTCGCCAATTTCGGTCCGATCCAGCGCTCGATGTCGTCGACCAGCGTGAAACCGGCCGGCACGACCACCAGCGTCAGGGCGGTGGAGGCGAGCAGGCCGCCGATCACCGCGATCGCCATGGGCGCGCGGAAAGGGTCGCCGATCGCGAGCGCGACCGGCAGCATGCCGGCGACCATGGCCACCGTGGTCATGACGATCGGCCGCGCGCGCTTGTGTCCGGCTTCGAGCAGCGCGGTTACCCGATCCTTGCCGGCACGCATCTCTTCGATCGCGAAGTCGACGAGCAGAATCGAGTTCTTCGCCACGATGCCCATGAGCATCAGAAAGCCGATCATCACCCCGAGAGACAGCGGCTCCCCCGTGACGTAGAGAGCGCCCACCGCCCCGCCGATGGACAGCGGCAGCGCCGAGAGGATCGTGATCGGCTGCAGCAGCCGGGCGAACAGCAGCACCAGCACCGCGAACACCATCAATACGCCGGTGCCCATCGCGATCAAGAAGTCGGTGAACAGCTCCGACATCAGGCGTGCATTGCCGGTGTCCGCCAGATGCACGCCGGACGGCAGGTGCTCGAGCGCCGGTAGCGCGTGGATCTCCTTCATGGCCTGACCGAGCTGCACGCCGCTGCTCAGATTGGCGTTGATCGCAATGCGCAGGCGCTGGTCGCGGCTGTGTATCTGAGTGGGGCCCTCGCCGAAGCTGAAGGCGGCGACGGCTTTCAGCGGCACGGTGCCGCCGTCCGCGGTCGGCACGGGCAGATTCTCCAGTGTCGTCAAGCTTCCGCGCGCCGAGCGCCGCAGGTTGACCAGGATGGGTACCTGCCGGTCGGGAAGCGTGAATTTCGCGTCGTTCTGCAGCAGATCGCCGATCGTGGCGATGCGGATCGTCTGGCTGATGTCGGCAACCGTCACGCCGAGCTGGGCGGCCAGATCGAACCGCGGCCGGATGCGGATTTCCGGACGCGGCAGATCGTCCTCGGAGCTGACGTCGCGCAGACTGGGCAGCACCGCCATCTGCCGCATCACCTTGCGGGCGGTGCGCTCCAGAAGCGTCAGGTTGTCTCCGGTCAGATCGACGGTGACGTCATGTCCGTTGCTGTCGCCGTTGAAGTCCTGGAAGTACATCTGCGCATTGGGGATCGCGCGCAGCTTGCCGAGCATGCTGTTCTGCCATTGGACCTGCGTCAGCCTGCGCTGGCTCGGCGGCACCAGGACGACGGACAGGTTGGCCTTGCGCACGCTGCCGTTGACACCGACCGACTCGTCGATGGCCTTCACGTCCTTCTGTCGGGCGAGGATGCGGTAGGCCGCGTTGGCGACGCGTTTCGTGTCGGCGAGCTGCACGCCCGGAGGCAAGTCGATCTCGAGCGACGCGGTGCTGGTGTCGGGCTCCTGGATGAACGTCTTGGGCATCATCGCCAGGCCGTAGACCGACGCCACGAAGAACAGCACGCCGAGTCCGACGGTCTTCCAGCGGTGATGTACGCACCAATTCAGGACACGCAGGTACCATGCCATGACCGGACCGTCCCGGTGTTCCGGTTCCGGCTCCGATTTGAGGGTGTAGGCGGCGATCACCGGCGTCAGCAGCCGGGCGACCAGCAGCGAGAAGAAAACCGCAGCGGCCACCGACAGCCCGAACTGTCTGAAGTACTGGCCGATGATGCCGCTCATGAAGCTCACCGGCACGAACACC
>JAJZUN010000609.1 GCA_021848555.1 Pseudomonadota bacterium
CGAAGGTTTGCGTTTTTCGAGGAAGGAGCGCACGCCCTCCTTGCCGTCGGCGGAGGCGCGCGCGGCCGCGATGCGCGCCGCGGTATCGGCGATCATGTCCGCATCGATCGTCCCGTGCGCCACGCGCCGTATCAGCTGCTTGCTCGCCGCGATGGCCGCCGGGCTCGCGGCGAGCAGATTGCCGAGCAGAACATCTACCGTGGCGTCGAGTTGCGCCGCCGGGACCAGCTCGTGCACCAGGCCAATACGCAAAGCTTCGCCCGCGGAAAAGCGCTCGGCAGTCAGAAAATAGCGCCGCGCATGGCGCTCGCCCATGGCTGCGACCACATAGGGGCTGATGGTGGCCGCAGTCAGCCCGAGCTTGACTTCGGACAGGCAGAACTCGGCGGCCTCGGCCGCGACCGCGATGTCGCAGGCCGCGATAAGCCCCATGCCGCCGGCAAAGGCCGGGCCGTGCACGCGCGCGAGCGTGGGCTTTTGCATCAGGTAAATGGTATTGAGCATCGTGGCCAGACCCATCGCGTCGGCGCGGTTCTCCTCCGGGCTGTAGCCGGACATTTTTTTCATCCAGTTGAGGTCGGCGCCGGCGCAGAACGCGGGTCCATGTCCGGCCAGCACGACCGCGCGCACGTCGGGGTCGGAATCCGCGGCGCGGAACGCCTGGGTCAGTTCGGCGATCATGGTCTCGTTGAAGGCGTTGCGCAGCTCGGGACGGTTCATCCAGACCGTGCCGACGCCGTTTTCGATCCTGACTTCCAGCGTTTCGTAATTCATGGCTTCATCCTGATTTGCAGAGGCGGCATGCCGGCCGCAGCAGTGCCGATCACATCCTGAACACGCCGAAGCGCGTTGGCTCGATCGGCGCGTTGAGCGCCGCCGAGAGCGCCAGGCCCAGCACTCGGCGCGTATCTTCGGGTGCGATCACGCCGTCGTCCCACAGCCGCGCGCTCGCATAATAGGGGTGTCCGTTGCGGTCGTACTGCTCCAGGATCGGCTGCTTGAACGCCTCTTCCTCCTCCTTGCTCCAGCTGCCTCCCTTGGCTTCGATGCCGTCGCGCTTGACCGTCGCGAGCACCGAGGCCGCCTGCGCTCCGCCCATGACCGAGACGCGCGCGTTGGGCCACATCCACAGGAACCGGGGCGAATAGGCGCGGCCGCACATGCCGTAGTTGCCCGCGCCGTAGCTGCCGCCGATGATTACGGTGAACTTGGGCACGCGCGCGCAGGACACTGCGGTGACCATTTTCGCGCCGTCGCGCGCGATGCCGCTGTTCTCGTATTTCTTGCCTACCATGAAGCCGGTGATGTTCTGCAGGAACAGCAGCGGGATGCCGCGCTGCGAGCACAGTTCGATGAAATGCGCGGCCTTGAGCGCCGATTCCGAAAACAGGATGCCGTTGTTGGCGACGATGCCGATCGGATAGCCGTGGATATGGGCGAAACCGGTCACCAGCGTGGTGCCGTAGTTCTGCTTGAATTCGTCCAGTTCGCTGCCGTCGACGCAGCGCGCGATCACTTCGCGCACGTCGTAGGGCTTGCGCGTGTCGGCGGGTATGACGCCGCGCAGCTCCTCCACCGGATACAGCGGCTCGCGCGGCTCGCGCAGCACCGTGGAGACGCGCTTCACCCGGTTGAGGTTGCCGACGATCGTGCGCGCGATCGACAATGCGTGCGCATCGTTGAGCGCGTAATGGTCGGCGACGCCGGACTGGCGCGTGTGCACGTCGGCGCCGCCCAGTTCTTCCGGGGTGACCACCTCGCCGGTGGCCGCTTTCACCAGCGGCGGCCCGCCGAGGAATATCGTGCCCTGGCCCTTCACGATCACGGCCTCGTCCGACATCGCCGGCACATAGGCGCCGCCGGCGGTGCACGAGCCCATCACCACCGCGATCTGGGGTATGCCGGCCGCCGACATATTCGCCTGGTTGTAGAAAATGCGGCCGAAGTGCTCGCGGTCCGGAAACACGTCTTCCCAGGTGGGCAGGTTGGCCCCGCCCGAATCCACCAGATAAATGCAGGGCAGGTTGTTCTGCGCCGCAATCTCCTGCGCGCGCAAATGCTTTTTCACCGTCATCGGAAAGTAGGTGCCGCCCTTCACCGTGGCGTCGTTCACCACGAGCATGCATTCCTGGCCCTGGACCCGGCCGATGCCGGTGATGATGCCGGCGCAGGGGGCCTCGTTGTCGTACATGCCGAGCGCGGCGAGCTGCGACAGTTCGAGAAAAGGCGAGCCCGCATCGAGCAGGGTGCGCACGCGCTCGCGCGGCAAGAGCTTCCCTCGCGCGAGGTGCTTCGCGCGCGCGGCCTCGCCGCCGCCTGCGGCGACCTGGTCGATTTTCGCGCGCAGGTCGGCGACCAGCGCGGACATCGCGCCGGCATTGGCGCGGAATTCGGCCGAGCGCGCGTTGAGGTTGGTTTTGAGTATGCTCATGGCAGGCGGCAGGGGACAGGGGTTTCGCGGGGTTGTCGAACGGGGTCGCGTGCCCGAAGGATGCATTATAGCAACCGTCGGGCGCTCGCTCCTCGGCCGGAAAGCAGGTCTTAAACCCGCGCCTGCCGCCGGCGGCGCAATGCCACCCAGGCGGCCGTGCGTCGAGGCCGTACGGGCGATTCGGGGGTAATGCCGTATTTGCCGCGGCGAAATCACCGCAAGCTCAGCGCTGCGCCGCGCACTTCGCGCTCGCCAACGCGATGCGCTGCCCGGTGCGTTCATGTATGAGCACACAGTGTCGCCCGCTTTTTACCAGGCGAAACTGTTCCGGCATGCGCGTCTCGCGCCCTGTCGCAATTATTGACTTCGCTGCCCCGCTCGCGCATCATTTCGCCAGCGTCGCGCGAGCAACTGCGGCGTATCCATCCAACGCCGCAGCCGACAACACCATCCCATGCCCCGCATCCTGTTGCTCTACGCCAGCACCGAAGGCCAGACCGCGCTCATCGCCGAGCGCATCGCGCAGGTGCTCAGGAGCCGGGCGCACAGCGTCGAGCTGCTGCCGGCCGACACCGACCCGGCGCGCCTGGACCCGGTGGCCTACGACGGCGTGATGGTGGGCGCCTCGATACACTACGGCCACCATCCGGCTTACCTGCATAAATTGATAAGCCGCTTGGGC
>JAJZUN010000008.1 GCA_021848555.1 Pseudomonadota bacterium
CTGGCGAGTAGCGCCGCGTGAACGAATATGATGATTTTCATCCGCGCGGTGTTGACACCGAAACTCTCAGCCATCAAGCCCCCGCCCTTCAGCGCGCGGATGGCCCGGCCGGAGCGCGAATCAAGCAGATTGTTCATGGTCAGCAGCGACAGCAATGCCAGGGTCCAGATCAGGTAATCGAACTTGCGCCCGGAGTCCAGGGCCAGTCCGAAAAGATTGATGGCGGGAAGACTGGAAATTCCGTTATAGCCGCCAAGAAACTCCATGTTGCCGAAGAGAAAGTACAGGCTGATGCCCCAGGCGATCGTTCCCAGGGGCAAATAATGACCCGAAAGCCTAAGGGTGATAAAACCAACGATAAGTGAAACAACGAAAGTAAGCGCTAACCCGATCAATAGAGTCAGCCACGGCGACCAGCCATACACCGTAGTCAGGTAGGCGGTGGCATAAGCGCCCATGCCGACAAACGCCGCCTGCCCGAATGAGGTCAGTCCGCCTACCCCGGTGAGCAGTACCAGACCCAGCGCCACGATGCTGTACAGGCCGATGTAATTGAGCAGCGTGACATGGAATTCGGGCAGCGCCAGCGGCGCCGCCAATATGAAAACGAGAAACGTGCCGAGGGCGAGGCGCGCCCGGCTCATTCCTCGTCCTCCTCGATGTGGTGCGTGGTGAAGGAACGCCAGACCAAGACCGGGACAATCAAGGTGAACACGATGACTTCCTTGTAGGCGCTGGCCCAGAACGAGGCATAGGCCTCGAGCATGCCGACCAACAGCGCGCCTGCGGCTGCGATCGGATAGCTCGCCAGCCCGCCGACGATAGCCCCGACAAACCCCTTCAGCCCGACGAGGAAACCAGAGTCATAGTAGATAGTGGTAATGGGCGCGACCAAAATCCCGGAAAGCACGCCGATCAGCGCCGCGAGCGTAAAGCTCAGCCTGCCTGCCATCGCCGGGGACACCCCCACCAGCCGCGCGCCGACGCGGTTGATGGCCGTGGCGCGCAGTGCCTTGCCGTAAATGGTGCGCTCAAAAAAAAGCAGCAGGGCCACGATCAGCGCCAGGCTCACGCCCATCACCCACAAGCTCTGCCCGGAGATGGTGAGCACTCCCAGCTTCCATTGGGCATCGGAAAAAGGCGGGGTGCGCGAGCCCTCGGCGCCGAAGAACACCAAGCCCAAGCCGGTCATGGCGAAGTGCACCGCGACCGAAATAATTAGCAGCACCAAGACGGATGCGTTGGCGAGCGGCTGATACGCCAGGCGATACACCATGGGACCCAAGGGGACGATCAGGGCGAGCGTCAGAAAAATCTGGAGTGTAAGCGCTGGCTTCTGCGGAGCAGCCCACCAGGTAAGCCACACCAAGGCTGATGGAAAGATCAGGTACTTGATGGCGATAGCTGGAATTCGCCGCGGCGCGCCCAGGCGCAGGGCACGCACCAGTTCCACGGCGGCTACGGCAAGGCTGCCGCCCAACAGCAGCCAAGCAGTGCCGGGCAACTTGCCCAGCTGCAGGCTGGCCAGCGTAAGCGCGCCGTAGGCGACGAATTCACCCTGGGGGATAAATATCACCCGCGTCACCGCAAATACCAGTACCAAAGCCAGGGCCAGCAGCGCGTAGATCGCGCCATTCGTCAGGCCGTCCTGGATCAGAAAGAGGGCAATCTCTGTGTTCAAATTTGGGGCTTAGTCAGCAATGATGGAACCAACGCCGGCGACAGGAATAATGGATGGCCATTGCACCCACGCCCTTTTATTTATTGAAATCGATTATCCGATAGCGCGCAGTCTACCTGCTTGCCGCACAAACTGCAGTAGCGGCTGGGACAGATCCGAAATCGCGCTAGAAGCAGGCCACGATGAACAGACGCCGAAACGGGAACAGCGTCTTGCCGTCCGGCTGCGGCGGATAGGCGCGGGCGACCCGGCGCCGATATTCGGATTCGAAGGCGGCGCGCGCGTCCGGCGCGAGCGCGTCCAGCAAAGGCGCGAGCCAGGTCCCCTTGGTCCATTCCGCCACCGGGTTCTCGCCTTCGAGGACTTGCAGGTATTCCGTCTCCCAGATGTCGAGTATGCGGGCATGAGGAGCCAGCAGACCATGGTAGGCTTCAGGTGTAAGCACGGGCTGCGGCCGCAGCAGCCCGGCCAAGGTATCGCGCCAGGGTAGACTGGACGCCAGTTCGTGCATAAGTTGGTGCGAAGGCGCGGCGAAATTGCGCGGCATCTGCACCGCCAACACGCCGCCGGCCGCAACCTTTCCCGAAAGCCGTGCGAACAACGCCGGATGATCATCCAGCCAGTGCAGCGCTGCGTTGGAAAAGACGAGATCGAATTTCTCCGGCGGATTCCAGGCGGCAACATCGGCGAGCTGCCAGCCTATATCGCCTGCCGTATTTTTCGCCTCGGATAGCATCTGCGGCGAACCGTCGACGCCCGTAATGCTGGCATGAGGCCAGCGGCCGCGCAGTACCCGGGTGACGTTTCCCGTGCCGCAACCCAGGTCGATCACTGTGTTCGGATGTTCGATCGGTATGCGCGCGATCAGGTCCAGGGCCGGACGCAAGCGCTGTCCGGTGAAACGCGAGTACTGCTGCGGATCCCAGCTCATGCGCATCTCCCGCTAAAGCGCCGGACGAGACGAAACGCCGGCGCGGTAGTTTTCGCCATAGCCTAACACTTCGACTTCGCGCGCGACTTACGGCGTGACCCGGCGCCCAAGCGCGCCGCCGGAATCGCCGGCCCAGGCTCCGAAAGTACGGTCATTTTCCGATGCAGAACCGCGAGAAGATTTCCCCCAGCAAATCGTCGGCCGCGAATTCGCCGGTGATGCTATTGAGTTGCTCCTGCGCCAGGCGCAATTCCTCGGCGAACAGTTCCGGCTGGCCGAAATGCTCGCCGGCACAAGCGGCGTGCCGCGCGGCCTGTCGTAGCGCCACCAAGTGCCGCTCGCGCGCCATGAACGGGGCTTCCGCGCCCTGCTGCCAGCCGGCGACGGCAAGCAACGCGGTGCGCAGCAAGTCCATGCCCGCGCCGGTCTTGGCCGAAACATGGAGGCTGGTCGAGGCAGGATCGCGCCGCATCTGCGGCGCACCGCCGGAGAGGTCGATTTTGTTGTGCACGAACACGCGCTTCACGCCTTGGGGAATGCGTTCCACCAACTCCAGATCCTGCTTGGTCACGCCGCTGCGCGCATCGACCAGCAACAACACCACGTCGGCTTTGCCGATCTCGCTCCAGGTACGCGCGATGCCCATGCGCTCGACCTCGTCCTGAGTTTCGCGCAGGCCTGCCGTATCGACGATGTTGAGCGGCACCCCGTCGATGTGTATCGCCTGGCGCACACTGTCGCGCGTGGTGCCCGGAATCGCCGTGACTATGGCCAGTTCCTCGCCTGCCAGGCGATTCAGCAGGCTGGATTTGCCGACGTTGGGCTGGCCCGCCAGCACCACCTGCAGGCCGGTGCGCAACAGGCTTCCCTGCCGGCTTTTGGCGAGCGCGGTTTCAATCGCACCGGCCAGCCGGGCATGGCGCCCGCGCGCGTCGGCGCTATCCAGGGGATCGAGTCCCTCTTCGGGAAAATCGAGCGTCGCCTCCACCAACATACGCAGTTCGATCAGTTGCCGCAGCAAATCCGCGACCGCCGCCGAGAACTCGCCTCGCAGCGAGCGCAACGCGCAGCGCGCTGCGCTGTCAGTGGCGGCCTCGATCAGGTCGGCCACGCTCTCTGCTTGGGCCAGGTCGAGCTTGTCGTTGAGAAATGCGCGTCGGGTGAATTCACCCGGCTCAGCCGGGCGCGCGCCCAGTTCCATGCAGCGCTTGAGCAGCATCTGCATCACCACCGGACCGCCGTGCCCCTGCAACTCAAGCACGTCCTCGCCGGTGTAGGACCGCGGGGCAGGGAAATAAAGCGCGATGCCCTCGTCGATGGCAACGCCGCGCGCGTCGAGGAAGTCCGCCCTAGCGGCATGCCGCGGCGCAGGCACTTGGCCGAGCAGCGCGAGCGCAAACGGCGCCAGATTCGTTCCCGACACCCGCACCACACCTATGCCGCCGCGACCTGGCGCGCTGGCTACTGCCGCAATCGGGTCATCGTGCAGAGTCACGGACCAACCCTCCGGATTGCTATCGCTACAGCCGAACCCGGTTCAGGCAGGCTCGGCGCAAGCCGCCCGGGAGTCAGCGCCGCGCATGGGTTTTTTCACCGCCTATCATCCGGGTGATCTGCCATTGTTGCGCGATGGAGAGAATATTGTTCACCAGCCAATAAAGCACCAGTCCGGCGGGGAAAAAGAAGAACATCACGCCGAAAGCGAATGGCATGATCATCATGACTTTGGCCTGCACCGGATCCGGCGGCACGGGGTTGAGCTTGGTCTGGATCACCATGGAGCCCATCATCAACAGAGGCAGCACATAGTAGGGATCCTGCGCCGACAGGTCGTGGATCCACAGATAGAACGGCGCGTAGCGCAATTCGACGCTGGCGAGGAGCACCCAGTACAGAGAAATGAATACCGGGATCTGCACCACTATCGGCAGGCAGCCGCCCAGGGGATTGATCTTCTCGGTCTTGTACAACTCCATCATCGCCTGGTTCAGGCGCGCCCGGTCGTTGCCGAATTGCTCGCGCAATTTGGTCATGCGCGGCGTGACCAGTTTCATCTTGGCCATCGATTTGTAGCTTGCCGCCGAGAGGGGAAAGAAGACCGCTTTGATCAGCACGGTGAGCAGGATGATGGCCACGCCCCAGTTGCCCACCCACTTGTGCAGGAATTGCAGCAGCCAGAACAGGGGCGCGGCGACTACGGTCAGCCAACCGTAGTCGACCGTCAGGTTCAGCCCCGGCGCTATATCCTTCAGGGCCGCCTGTTCCTGCGGGCCCGCGTAGAGGGAAACCGACACGCTGCCGCTGGAATTGGGTGCGATCGCCGCCACCGGCAGGATGGCGCCTACGGAATACAACTTATCTGCCAGAGGCTTGGCATAGTACTCGCGCGGGCTTCCTTCCTTTGGCAGCCAGGCGCTGACGAAATAATGCTGCAGCATGGCGATCCAACCGTTGTCTGCCGTCTTGGGGTACCTGGCCTTGTCCTTGTCCAGATCGGCGAAGGAAAGCTTCTCGAACTTCTCCTGCTCCGTGTAGATTGCAGCGCCCGTATAGGTATTCACCATCTTGGGGTCGCCCGCGGGCGGATTGCCATCGCGTAGAAACTGGAAGTAGGCGTGAGCCGCTATGGGAGCCGCGCTGCCATTGATGATTTCATGGGATATGTCGATCACGTAGTTATTGCGGTGAAAGGTGATCGTCTTCACCGTTGTGATGCCCGCCGCCCCCGGCGCTTCGAGTCGAACCTGCAGCGTATCCTCTCCAGGTGTAAGCGCGTACTCTCTTTTATCCGCTTTGAATATGGTCTTATGCGTCGGCAGGTCGGGACCGATTAGACCGCTTTGTGCGACATAGTGATGCTCTGGCGTGAACAGCACGAAATTGGATTTTTCATCCAGTGTGTCTTTTTGCTTGAGCAACTCCAAGCGCACGATGTCGCCGCCCTGCAAATCGATATCGGCAGTGAAATTATCGGTCTTGACCGAAATTTTCTCGTGTTTTGCCTGGCCGGTTTGGGCCGGCGGGATGGCATCTCCGGGTTTTTGCTGCGCAGCCGGCGTTGCCTGCGTCGGCACGCTGGGGCTGGGAACCGTCGCCTGCGCCGGGCTTTGTTTCCCGCTTTGCGCGATCGCCTGGACGGGTGGCCGCTGCTCCTTTTGCCATGAATCCCACAGCAGCAGCAGCGAGAACGAAAACACGAAAAAAAGAATTAGTCGTTGCGTATCCATTGGGGCTCAGGGAACAGGGTCAAAACCGCCCGGATGCCAGGGATGGCAGCGGGCGATGCGCTTGAGCGCAAGCCAGCTTCCATATCCCGCGCCATGTTTGTCTATGGCTTGCAGAGCATAATCCGAACAGCTAGGGAAGAAACGGCAATTGGGCCCGAGCAGCGGGCTCAGGCTATAACGGTAGATGTGGATCAGGGCGAGTAGAAATCGGCTCACGCTCGCTCCTCTCGTTCGGTTGTACACCACGCAATAAACAGCTTTTCTATCTCTACGCCGTCAGGCTCGCCTCGCTGCGGATTGCGCGCCCTGACGATATAGTCGCGTGGCTGAAGGCGGTGCTGCAAAACGCGGAACGTTTCGCGCACCAGGCGCCTGAAGCGATTGCGATCCACCGCACGGGGCCACGCCTGCCTGCCCGCGATCACACCAAGGCGCGGACCGCTATCGCAGGGTATCGAGTGCAACTGCATGCCACCACCGCCTGTGGACCTGCCGCGCGCGAGGACCGACGTTATTTGCGCCTTCCGGCGCAGCCGTTGCCCCCTGGAGAAGCCAAACTGGGGGCTAGACCTCAAACCGAAAGGCGGGCCCGGCCACGGGCCCGGCGCGCGCGTATAACCGCGCGACCGCCGCGAGTGCGCATGCGTACAAGAAAGCCGTGGGTGCGTTTTCTGCGGATTACGGAGGGCTGATAAGTGCGCTTCATCTTTGGATTCTTTCTTGCTTACGACAGAACCCGGTATTTAACCTCAAAACGCTGTTTTCTGTCAATGACATCGTGAAGTCAGGGTGAATATATGCCTGTGGATAACTTCTCGCCGAAAGGCTAAAATAGCGTCTTATCTTGTCTTCAAACCCAAGCTACTTTATTATCAAAACAGGGCTATGGAAAGATTCTGGCTTTCCTGCCTGGGCCGCTTAGAAAATGAGCTCCCGGCACAGCAGTTCAACACCTGGATTAAGCCCCTCCGACTCGACAGCAAGACGCCTTCAGGGCAGATTGCATTGCTCGCGCCAAACCGCTTCGTCTTGGACTGGATCAAGAACCGCTACCTCGCCCGTATCGAGGCGATGGCGGCCGAGTATTTTTCCTCGCCCATACGCGTTAGCCTGACGATGGCGCAAGCCGAAGCGACCAAGGACAAACCGGCGGACGCGGTTTCTATCATCCAACCCGCTCGCCGGCGATCCAGCGGACACGAGAAAGCGGGCCTGATTCCCGAGTTCACCTTCGACAATTTCGTTATCGGAAAAGCCAACCAGCTGGCTCGCGCGGCAGGTCTACAAGTGTCCGAACATCCCGGCACTTCCTACAACCCGCTGTTCGTCTATGGCGGAGTCGGTCTGGGTAAGACGCACTTGATTCACGCGGTAGGCAACAACGTGCTGGCGCAACACCCGACCGCCAAAGTCCGCTATCTGCACGCGGCGCAATATATCTCGGACGTGGTCCGTGCCTACCATCAGAAGTCCTTCGACGAATTCAAACGCTACTATCATTCGCTCGATCTGCTGTTGATCGATGACATCCAGTTCTTCAGCGGCAAGGACCGCACCCAAGAGGAGTTTTTCTATGCCTTCAACGCGCTGATCGAGGCGCACAAGCAGGTGATCATCACCTGCGACACTTACCCGAAGGACATAAGCGGCATAGAGGAAAGGCTCAAATCGCGTTTCTCCTGGGGGCTTTCCGTCGGCATCGAACCCCCCGAACAGGAGATGCGGGTCGCCATCGTACTAAAGAAAGCAGAGGCCATTTCGGTCCGCCTGAACGAAGAGGTTGCTTTCTTTATCGCCAAACACATCCGCTCCAACGTGCGCGAATTGGAAGGGGCGCTCAAGAGCGTCATCGCGTTTTCCCGCTTTAACGGCAAGGACATTTCACTCGACCTGGCGAAAGAAGCATTAAAGGATCTTCTGTCAGTACAAAATCGCCAGATCTCCATTGATAACATTCAGAAAACGGTGGCGGAGTTCTACAAGATAAAGATCTCCGACATGCATTCCAAGAAGCGCAGCCGCAACGTCGCGCGTCCGCGCCAAATGGCCATGGCGCTGGCAAAAGACCTGACGCAGCACAGCCTTCCAGACATCGGCGATGCATTTGGCAATCGCGATCACACCACGGTCCTGCACGCCTGTCGCACAATAGCGTCGCTGCGCGAGAAACACACTGAGATCAATCATGACTATCACGTACTCGAACAGGTATTGAAAGGATGAGGTGTGTAGTAGCGTATAACCCTGTGGCTTCCTGTGGACTAAATGGTTTTCTTCCGAACCGGCCATTCTGTCCACAAAGGATAAATAAAGACCCACAGGCTTATACACGCCAAAATTGCGCTATAACAACATGAAAAAAAACACAAATGAAAAGATATTCCCGGAAACGCCCGGCTTTATCATTATCATCAGGAAAATATAATGAATACTATTAAGATAAACAGGGAGACCTTGCTCGAGCCGCTGTACGCCGTTTCCGGCATTATCGAGCGCCGCCATACACTGCCCATTCTTTCCAATGTTTTGCTGGAACGCAATGACACAGAGATAACCATCGTCGCCACCGATATCGAAATTCAGATATCGGCGCGGGCCGTATGCGACAACCCCGGGGACGCCAAGGCCATCACCGTAGGCGCGAGAAAGCTGCTGGACATTCTGCGCGCCCTGCCTGAGCAATCGGAAGTGACGCTGGCTTTGCAGGAAAAGAAACTGCAGGTAAAAGCGGCCAAGAGCCGGTTCAACTTGCAGACCCTGCCGGCAGAGGACTTCCCTAAGCTGTCGCTGGCCGAGGGCGTCAGCACCAAGATGACGTTGCCGCAAAAAGTCCTGAAGCAGCTGTTCTTGTCGGTGCAGTACGCCATGGCGCAACAGGACATCCGCTACTATCTTAACGGTCTGCTGTTCGTATCGACAGGCGACAAGATTACGGTCGTCGCGACAGACGGACACCGCCTGGCGCTGGCTAGCGCGGCGCACAAGACCGAGGGTACGCAGGAGGTCATTCTGCCGCGCAAGACGATCATTGAACTGTCCAAACTCCTGTCCGACAGCGACGATCCGGTCGAGGTGGAATTGTCTCCCACGCAGGCGCGTTTCTCCTTCGGTGGTATCGTTCTAATTTCCAAACTGGTCGACGGCAAATTTCCCGATTACACCCGGGTCATTCCGACAGCGCATAACAAGAAATTGCTGCTCAATCGGATAGTCTTGCTTCAAGCCCTGCAACGCGCCGCGATTCTGACCAATGAGAAGTTCAAGGGTGTGCGCTGGGTGCTTGTAGACGGCAGCCTGAAGATCATCTGCAGCAACAACGAGCAGGAGGAAGCGCAGGAGGAACTTGACGTTACCTATACCGGCGAGGCGCTGGACATAGGATTCAACGTCAACTACCTGCAAGATGTGCTCAACAACCTGGATTGCAGCGAAGTCGAATGCTCTCTGGGCGACGCGAATTCGAGCGCCCTCATTACTGTCCCGGGCAACGAAAATTTCAAGTACGTCGTGATGCCGATGCGTATCTGAGCTTGCAGCGCGCTTGATCGGTTGAGGACGAGCGGGAACGCTCCTTTCTCAGCCTTGGTTTCATCATTTTGTAGAGTGCTAAGAGAAGAATGGGAATGAACGACAAGACCAGTCCGCAGCATGTCGGAAACGGCGATTACGAAGAAAGCAGCATCAAGGTGCTCAAGGGCCTGGACGCGGTGCGCAAACGCCCTGGCATGTACATTGGCGACACCTCCGATGGCACGGGTCTGCATCACATGGTGTTCGAAGTCGTGGACAACGCCATCGACGAGGCCCTGGCCGGATATTGCGACGACATCACGGTAACCATACATACCGATAACTCGATCAGCGTCAGCGACAACGGCCGCGGCATTCCGACCGGAAAACATCCCGATGACGAGCTCGGACGCTCGACCGCGGAAATCGTCATGACCGAGCTGCACGCCGGCGGAAAATTTGACAACAACTCGTACAAGATTTCAGGAGGCCTGCACGGTGTAGGCGTGTCCGTGGTAAACGCCCTGTCGGAGTGGTTGCGCCTCACCATACGGCGCGAAGGAAAAGCCTACAGCATGGAGTTTCGCGACGGCGTTCCCACGGCACCGCTGGCGCAAATAGGTTCGACCGAACGCCGCGGCACCGAGGTGCATTTCCTGGCAAGCCTGGGCACCTTCAACAACGTCGAATATCACTACGATATCCTGGCGAAGCGGCTGCGCGAGCTGTCCTTCCTCAATAACGGCGTCAAGATCCGGCTGGTGGACCAACTCGCCGGCAAGGAGGAAAACTACGCGTTTTCCGGCGGCGTGAGGGGTTTTGTGGAATTCATCAACCGCAACAAGACGGTGCTCCACAACAACATATTCCATGCGGTCGGCGAAAAGGACGGCATCATCGTCGAAGTCGCGATGCAATGGAATGACTCGTACCAGGAGCAGGTGCTCTGCTTTACCAACAACATCCCGCAGCGTGACGGCGGCACCCATCTCACCGGGCTGCGCGCGGCGATGACGCGCACGCTCAATCAGTACATCGAGGGTCAGGAACTGGCGAAGAAGGCCAAAGTCGAGACCACCGGGGAGGACATGCGCGAGGGCCTGAGTTGCGTGCTCTCGGTGAAGGTGCCGGAACCGAAGTTTTCCTCGCAGACCAAGGACAAGCTGGTGAGTTCTGAAGTTCAACCGGTGGTGCAGGAAGTCGTGGCGGCCAAGCTGGCCGAATTCCTGCTCGAGCGGCCGGCCGATGCGAGAACCATCACCGCCAAGATCGTGGACGCCGCGCGCGCGCGGGAGGCGGCGAGGAAAGCGCGCGAAATGACGCGGCGCAAGGGCGTGCTCGACGGGATGGGGCTGCCCGGCAAGCTCGCCGACTGCCAGGAGAAGGACCCGGCGCTGTGCGAAATCTACCTGGTAGAGGGAGACTCCGCCGGCGGCTCCGCCAAGCAGGGGCGCGATCGCAAGTTTCAGGCGATTCTGCCGCTCAAGGGCAAGATACTCAATGTGGAGAAGGCGCGCTTCGACAAACTCATCGCTTTCGCCGAGATTGCCACCCTGATCACCGCCCTCGGAACGGGCATCAAGGACGACTACAATCTCGCCAAACTGCGCTACCACCGCATCATCATCATGACCGACGCCGACGTCGACGGCGCGCACATCCGCACACTGCTGCTGACTTTTTTCTACCGGCAGATGCCGGACCTGGTCGAGCGCGGCCACATCTATATCGCCCAGCCGCCGCTGTTCAAGGCCAAAGTCGGCAAGGAAGAACGTTACCTCAAGGACGAGCACGAGTTGTCCCAGTACATGCTCAAGCAGGCGCTGGTAGGTGCGACGCTGCTGCCGCAGCAGGATGGCCAGCCGATCTCGGGCGAGGCGCTGCAGCAACTTGCGAGTTCGTATCTGCTCTCGCGCGCCGTGATCGACCGCATTGCGCGGCTCATCGACCGCGATGTGCTGACCACCATACTCGGCAACGGTCTGAAGCTGGATTTGCGCGACGCAGAAGCCGCCCGGGCGAGCGCGGAGCGCCTGCAACGCGCGCTCGCCGGCAGGGAAATGGTCGTGACCCCGCGTTTCGACGAAAAACACGAGCGGCACCGGCTCCTGATCGAGCGCAGCGTGCACGGCAACAGCCGCAGGTGCGTTATCGACGAGGACTTTGTGCTATCGGGCGACTATCAGCAGCTGCTGAGCACGGCGCAATTGCTCGAAGGTCTGATCGGTCCCGGCGCGATGGTCAATCGCGGTGAAAAGCGCCAGGAAGTGAAAGACTTCGGCGAGGCGATGGCCTGGCTGCTGCAGGAGGTAGAAAAGAACGCCGCACTGCAGCGCTACAAGGGCCTGGGCGAAATGAATCCGGAACAATTGTGGGAAACCACGATGGATCCCACCAAGAGACGCCTGTTGCGCGTGCAGATCGAGGACGGCATCGCCGCCGACGAGATTTTCTCAAAACTCATGGGTGACGACGTCGAGCCGCGCCGCGCCTTCATCGAGAGCAACGCGCTGATCGCGCGGCTGGATATCTAGCGGAACCGCGGAAAAACAACGCCGCGAGGCAGGGCGGGCCCGCCCCGATCAAACGATGTTCAGGTGGTCGATGCCCGCGGTGATGTCGCGGTTCTGCGACTCCTTGCCGTGCAGTTTGATGTTGAGACGCAGATCGTTGACGGAGTCGGCGTTCCGCAGCGCGTCCTCGTAGCTGATCTTGCCCGCTTCGTACAGGTCGAACAGGGCCTGGTCGAAGGTCTGCATGCCAAGCTCGCGCGACTTCTTCATGATCTCTTTGATCTCGTGCACTTCTCCCTTGAAGATCAGATCGGCGATCAAAGGTGAATTGAGCATGATCTCGATCGCGGCCGCGCGCCCCTTGCCCTCTTTCAGCGGGATCAGCCGCTGCGACACCAGCGCCTTGAGGTTGAGCGACAAGTCCATCAACAGCTGCGGCCGGCGTTCCTCGGGGAAGAAATTGATGATGCGGTCCAGCGCCTGATTGGCGCTGTTGGCGTGCAGCGTGCCCATGCACAGGTGGCCGGTCTCAGCGAAAGCGACGGCGTGCTCCATGGTTTCTTTCGAGCGGATTTCCCCGATCAGAATCACGTCGGGCGCCTGGCGCAGGGTATTGTGCAGCGCGGCCTCCCAGGACGCGGTGTCCACCCCTACCTCGCGCTGCGTGATCAGGCAATTGACGTGCGGGTGCACGTACTCGACCGGATCCTCGATGGTGATGATGTGACCGTAACTGTTGTGGTTGCGGTAACCGATCATGGCCGCCAGCGTGGTCGACTTGCCCGAGCCGGTGCCGCCCACCATGATCACCAGGCCGCGCTTGTTCATCACCACGTCCTTGAGCACCGGCGGCAGTCCCAGGTCCTCGAACTTCGGAATCGTGGTGGTGATCGTGCGCATCACCATGCCGATCTTGCCCTGCTGCACGAAGCAGTTCACACGGAAGCGGCCGATCCCTGAGGGCGAGATGGCGAAGTTGCACTCTTTGGTCGCCTCGAACTCGGCCGCCTGCTTGTCGTTCATCATCGCACGCACCAGATCGGCGGTGTGCTGGCCGGTGAGCTTTTGATCCATCACCGGCGTCATTTTTCCGTCCAGCTTCATCGCCGGCGGGAAGTCCGCGGTGATGAACAGGTCGGAACCCTTCTTGCTGAGCATCAAGCGCAGCAAGTCGTACATGAACTTGGTGGACTGACCGCTATCCATATTTCACCTCAATGGGAGTAACGTCAAAAAAATCCCGGATTTCGCCTTGCCGGTCCGGCCCGCTTCGCTGGTTCCCGCCCGCAGACGCGCCGAAAACGGTGTTCTGCGCGAACCGGTCCGGCTAGCCGGGAAAAGTGTCTTTATTCGCTGCCTTGCTGCGCGCTTCCGCGACCGAGATCACGCCCTTCTTGACCAGGTCCTGCAGGTTCTGGTCCAGCGTCTGCATGCCGAACTGCGCACCGGTCTGGATTGCGGAGTACATCTGCGCGATCTTGGCCTCGCGGATCAGGTTGTTGATGGCCGGCGTGCCTATCATGATTTCGTGCGCGGCGACCCTGCCCGAACCGTCCTTGGTTTTCAGCAGGGTTTGCGAAATGATCGCCCGCAGGGAGGTGGAGATCATCGCGCGGATCATGTCCTTTTCCGCGGCCGGAAACACGTCGACGATACGGTCGATGGTCTTCGCCGCCGAACTGGTGTGCAGCGTGCCGAACACCAAGTGGCCGGTTTCCGCGCCGGACAGCGCCAGGCGGATGGTTTCCAGGTCGCGCATCTCGCCGACCAGGATCACATCCGGGTCCTGGCGCAGCGCGGATCTCAGCGCATTGTTGAACGACAAAGTGTGCGGACCGACCTCGCGCTGGTTGATCAGGCATTTCTTCGATTCGTGCACAAACTCGATCGGATCCTCGATCGTGAGAATGTGCCCTTCCTCGGTTTCATTCTTGTGATTGACCATCGCGGCCAGCGTGGTCGACTTGCCGGAGCCTGTCGGCCCGGTGACCAGCACCACGCCGCGCGGCTGGTCCGCGATCTGCTCGAAGATCTTCGGGCATTTGAGATCGGCAAGCGAAAGTATCTTGGACGGAATGGTCCGCATCACCGCGCCGGCGCCGCGGTTTTGCACAAACGCGTTGACGCGAAAACGCGCGAGCCCGGGGATGGCGAAGGAGAAGTCGCACTCGAGGTTCTCCTCGTAGAACTTGCGCTGGCCGTCGTTCATGATGTCATAAATCATGCCGTGGACGTCTTTATGGTCCATCGGCGGCAGGTTGATGCGCTTGATGTCGCCGTGCACCCGGATCATCGGCGGCAGGCCCGACGACAGATGCAGATCCGATGCCTTGTTCTTGACCACGAAGGCAAGCAGTTCAGAGATATCCATTTATAATTGCTCCATGCTGAGTGACGCGCCAGGCGAGGCTGCAACTGACCGAGTGGGTGCGATTCGTCGCCGGTTTCCCGCGTTCACGCCCGCTCCAAATTATGTCCTCAATCGAGAGTAACTTGCAAGTCGTACGGGAGCGCATCGCTGCGGCGGCGCGCGCGGCCGGGCGCGAGCCTGGCGATATCGCATTGCTTGCCGTAAGCAAGACGTTCGCGGCAAACGAGGTGCGCGCGGCGCATGCCGCGGGACAACGCGATTTCGGCGAGAACTATGTCCAGGAGGCTATGGGAAAAATTGTGGCATTGACCGACTTGCCTTTATGCTGGCACTTCATCGGTCCAATTCAGAGCAACAAGACGCGCGCTATCGCCGAGCATTTCGATTGGGTACACTCGGTCGATCGCGTGAAAATCGCGCAGCGTCTGGCTGAATCCCGCCCGGCGGGGCGGGAAGCCTTGGATGTCTGCCTGCAGGTGAACTTGAGCGGCGAGCAGAGCAAGAGCGGCGTGACGCCGGAGGGCGTGCGGCCACTGGCCGACGCGGTGCGCACCCTGCCTCGGCTCAGATTGCGCGGCTTGATGGCAATTCCGGAGCCGGGGGGCGATTTGTCGCTGCAGCGGCGCCGCTTCGCAGGTCTGCGGATGCTGCTTGAGCAGCTTAACGCCGTCGGGTTCGGGCTCGACACCCTGTCCATGGGCATGTCGCAGGACCTGGAGGCTGCCATCCTGGAAGGCGCCACCATCGTGCGCGTAGGCACCGCCATCTTCGGCGAAAGGAAGCAAGCGTGAACATTACCTTCATCGGCGGTGGAAATATGGCGGCGGCGCTGATCGGCGGCCTACTCGGCAAGGGCCATGCCGCAGGCGGCATCCGCGTAGTCGAGCCTCAGGCCGAGGCGCGTGCGCGGCTTGCGGCGCAATTCGGTGTTGCGTGCCTGGACAGCGCGGTTGCGCCTTTGGGCGAAGCGGTGGTCCTGGCGGTCAAACCGCAGCAGATGCGCGCCGCCGCCGAGGCGCTGCGCCCGCGGCTTGCGCAGGAGCTGGTCATCACTATCGCGGCCGGCATACGCCTGGTCGATCTGTCGCGCTGGCTTGGCGGCTACGCTACCCTGGTGCGTTGCATGCCGAATACGCCGGCGCTCATCGGCGCCGGAATCACCGGTCTGTACGCGAGCGCCGCGGTCGGCCCGGGGCAGCGCGCCCTGGCGGATTCGATTCTGGGCGCGGTGGGCGCAACCTTATGGGTGAAAGAGGAAGGCATGCTCGATCCGGTCACCGCGATTTCAGGCAGCGGCCCCGCTTACGTATTCTATTTCGTCGAGGCGGTGCAACAGGCGGCGCAGGAAATGGGCTTTTCCGCATCGGACGCCAGAAAACTCGCGGTCGAGACCTTTGCCGGAGCGGCCCGACTCGCGGCGCAAAGCGAGGAGGACGTGGCGTTGCTGCGTCAGCGCGTTACTTCGAAAGGCGGCACCACCGAGCGCGCCCTTGCCAGCATGGACGCCGATCGGGTAAAGGAACTGATCGTCCGGGCGCTGCATGCCGCGAACCAGCGCGCGCACGAGTTGGGCGAGCAGCTGGGCGCCGACGAATGAAGCGCCGTCGGCCGCGCCCCCGCGCACTACCTAGGGAAGCCAACCGGCAACGCCCCCGCAGGCCATTCACGTATTCACCGGGAAACATTGATGCTTAGCCAAATTCTGCATTTCCTGCTCGACACGATATTCGGCTTTTTTGTATTCGTGTTGCTGGCGCGCTTCTATCTGCAGCTCATGCGCGCACCGTTCCGCAACCCCTTGGGACAATTCGTTTCCGCTTTGACCAACTGGCTGGTGTTGCCGGCGCGGCGCTTCATTCCCGGACTGTTCGGCGTGGATTGGGCGAGTTTCCTGCTTGCCTGGCTGATCGAGGCTCTGCTTCTGTTCCTGCTTTACCTGCTCAGGGGCGGGGGCGTCGCCACCGGTTCGGGGATGGTGATGGGCGTTCTGGTAAGCTTGAGCCTGCTCGAGCTGGCGCGCTTCAGCCTGTACCTGCTGATCGGGGTGATCCTGATTCAGGCTGTGATCAGCTGGATCAATCCGTATGCGCCGCTGGCCCCGCTGTTCAATACGCTTACCGCCCCCTTCCTGCGGCCGTTCCGGCGCCTGATTCCGCCGATCGGCAATGTCGACCTGTCGCCCTTGTTCGCGTTGGTCGCGGCGCAACTGCTGCTGATCCCGCTCGAATACCTTGCGCGTTCGGTGGCCGCGCTGTTTTGAACTGGTATGAGTTCACGCGCGACGGCGTCGCGATCCACGTCCACGCTCAGCCTGGCGCCAAGCGCACCGAGATAGCCGGTTTGCACGGCGATTGCATCAAAGTGCGTCTCGCATCGCCCCCGGTGGACGGCAAAGCCAACGCATGCCTGATCGAATTTCTCGCCCGGCGCCTGGGGGTGAGGCGAAACCAGGTCAGCATCACCCGCGGCACCAGCGGGCGCCGCAAAACCGTGTTGGTGACTGTGGCCGGACTGCAGCCGACGATGCTGCTGGAGCAGGCCGGCGCGGACTAGAACCGAGCGGGTTCGCGGGTGATCCGTCCTGCCGGGCCGCGCAGGGCCTAGCCGGCGCCTGCGTCGTAGACGATCTGGCCCTGCAGCAGCGTGTAGCGGACCTTGCCGGGCAGTTCGATGCCGAGGAAGGGCGTGTTCTTGCCC
>JAJZUN010000610.1 GCA_021848555.1 Pseudomonadota bacterium
GAAGGGCGCGGTATTCGTATCCTCGCATCCGGCCGAGTTTCCGCTGCTCGCACCGCTCGCGTCCATCGGCCCGAGCTACGCGCAACTGCAGCACATGATCGAGAAGCAGGAATCGCATGCCCCGGTGCAACTCGACGATCGCCTGAACAAGCGCATTCTGGTCGCAGTGCCGATACTCGCCGACGACGGCGCGCATCTGGGGACGGTCCTGCTGACTTACTCCGAATCCCTGTTTCTGCCGCATTTCTACGCGACCATGACGCGCGTGATCGTATCGACCTTGCTGGTGCTGCTGGTACTCGTGCCACTGGGCTGGCACATCGGCCGGCGCATGGCGGTTCCGCTCACCGGCCTGGCCGAATCGATGGCTCAGATAGGGTCGGCGACGCGCGCGCAATTGACCGAAGGGCTGTATCGCGGCAACGACGAGATCGGCCAGCTCGGCCGCCAGTTCGAGCGCATGCTCGACGAACTCGAGGAAAAGCGCAACATGGAAAAACAGGTGATCGCGACGGACCGCCTCACCGCGATCGGACGTCTGACGGCAGGCATCGCGCACGAGATCAACAATCCACTCGGCGGCATGATCAATGCAATCAACACGGTCAAGCGCCACGGGCGTCCGGATGCCGTGACGGAACGCACAATCTCCCTGCTCGAGCGCGGCCTGGCCCAGATTCGGGAGACGGTCGGCGCGCTGCTGGTGGAGGCGAGGATGGAGTCGCACGCGCTCACTCCCGACGATCTGGACGACATTCGCGTGCTGGTGCAGCCGCAACTGTCGGAGCGCACGGTACGCCTGCGCTGGGAGAATGCGGTGAGCGAACCGCTGCCATTGCCGTCGACACCGGTGCGGCAGATTCTGATCAATCTGCTCTTGAACGCCGTGCAGGCGGCAACTCCGGCAGGAAGTGCCGGCTGCCGCCTGCGCTGCGAGGAGCAGCACTTGATCATCGACGTCTGCAACGACGGGGAAAGGATTCCGCCAAAATTGCTCGAGCACCTATTCGAGCCGTTTTCTCTGCCGGGGGAGTCACGCAGCGGCCTCGGGCTCTGGGTTACCTATCAACTGGTGCAGCAGCTCAAGGGGACAATCAGCGTCGCCAGCGCCGATGAGCAGACCCGGTTCGTCGTAAGATTGCCGTTCGCGGAGAATGTCTAAAATGAAACTTTGCCTGGTTGAAGACGACCAGATCATGGGCGAGTCGCTATGCGACCGCTTCGCGCTGGAAGGCATTGCATTCGATTGGTGTCAGACTGCTGCCGAAGCGCTCGCCAGAATCGGCAGCGAGTCGTACGGCGTGGTCGTCAGCGATATACGCCTGCCGGATCTGAGCGGCGAAGACCTGTTCGGCCGCGTCATTGCGCGCGAGGGTTACGCACCACCGTTTGTCTTCATCACCGGCTACGGTGCGGTCGACCGCGCGGTGCAGATGCTCAAGCTCGGTGCGGCCGACTACATCACCAAGCCCTTCGATATCGAGCAACTGATCGAGAAGATTCGCACGCTCACGCGGTTTCCGCTGCAGCCACCGCACGCGGGTGAGGCTGCGCCGAAATTGGGCATATCGCCTGCGATGCGGCGCATCGAGGAAATGCTTCCACGCATTGCTGCGCACGCCAATTCGATACTGGTTACGGGAGATTCAGGCGTGGGCAAGGAGCGTGTAGCGCAACTGCTGCACACCCATAGCGACCCGGGTAACGCTAAGGCGTTCGTGCCGGTCAACTGCGCCGCACTGAGCGAATCGCTGCTTGAAGCCGAGTTGTTCGGCTATGAGAAGGGAGCGTTCACCGGTGCGGCACGCACCAAACGCGGCGTATTCGAGCAGGCCGAAGGCGGAACGCTGTTTCTCGACGAGATCGGAGAGATGCCGCCGAGCATGCAGGTAAAGCTGCTGCGCGCGCTTCAGGAAAGGAAGATCGTGCGCGTCGGCGGCGAACGCACCATCGCCGTGGACTTTCGTCTGATATGCGCGACCAACCGCGATTTGCAGGAGCTCGTGAAGGCAGGCGCGTTCCGCGAGGACCTGTTCTATCGCGTCAATCTGATCCATCTGCGCATGCCGGCGCTACGCGAGCGGCGCGAGGACATTCTATGGCTGGCGCGCATATTTCTCGCCGAACATGCGGCGGCGCACCCGGCTAATGCCAAGAGATTGAGCGTGGCGGCCGAAGCCGCCTTGGTCGCGCACGACTGGCCCGGCAACGTGCGCGAGCTGCAGCATTGTCTTGGGCGCGCCTGCATTCTGACGGAACGGCCAATGCTCGAACGGGCCGATCTGTTCGAGGATCGCTCCCTCGAAGCCACAGCCTCCTCCGCTTTCGATACCCTGTCGCTCGGCGACTACCTGCAGCGTTGCGAGCGCCACTATATCCTCGAAATGCTGGATCAGCAGGGCTGGCAGATGAACCGCACCGCGGTCGCCCTCGGCATCAGCCGCAAGAACCTGTGGGAGAAAATGCGCCGCTTGGGCATTGCTTCTGAGCAAACTCAAAATACCTGAATTCGCCAGGGGCAAACTCAAGCATCGACAGCCAACCACCCGCGCGCCCG
Source organism: Pseudomonadota bacterium (assembly GCA_021848555.1). Next base: position 2,558 of record JAJZUN010000610.1, read on the forward strand.
GACAAAGCGCCCCCCCGGGGACCTCAATACAAAATTCGCTTGGTCTATCTACCCGCCCGTGACGCTCATGACGCGGACGATTTTTCCGGGCAGCTCGCGAAACTCGTGCTGCTGGGGTTTGAGTTCAATTGCCGCGCGAATAACCGTCTCAAGTTGACTGCCTGGAACCCCAGCGCGCAACAGCGGCCCAAACTCGAATTTCTCATCCTGTCCCAGGCACATATACATGGTGCCGTCTACGCCGAGTCGGACCCGGTTGCAGCTTTCGCAGAAATGCTGGGAAATCGGGGTGATGAAGCCGACATTGAATCGACCGTCGCTCGAACGCAGGTAGCGCGCAGGCCCGCCTCCTGGGATCAGCGCATCGACCAGATCGAATCGCTTCTGCAAGCGCTCGCGCACGGGCTGTAGATCAAGGTACTGGGTGCTGCGACCGGTCTTGCCCATCGGCATGGTCTCGATCAGGCGCAGGATAAACCCGTGGTCCATGCAGAACACGGCCATGTCGTCAATTTCGTCGTCGTTGACCCCGCGCATGACCACCATATTGAT
>JAJZUN010000611.1 GCA_021848555.1 Pseudomonadota bacterium
CATTATACGTGCGCAATTCGATAAGTGGTTCTCGAAAAAAGTGCAGGAAGCTGGCACATTGCTGATCTGCGAGACCACTGTGACGGACCTGCACATGGACGGCACGTGCGTCGTCGGCGTCAAGACCGATCGCGAGGGCGGTTCGATCTATGCCGACGTGGTGATCCTGGCCGACGGGGTCAACTCGCTGCTGGCGCGCAAGGCCGGCTTCCGGCCGGAGATCGAGCCGCGGGAAGTAGCGCTGGCGGTGAAGGAGATCCACTTCATGCCCGAGGAGACTATTCACAGCCGCTTCAATATCTCCGGCGACGCTGGTGTGGTCATTGAGATGGCCGGCAAGATCACACAGGGCATGGTCGGCACCGGCTTTCTCTATACCAACAAGGAATCGCTCACCATCGGGGTCGGCTGCCTGCTCTCGGATTTCAAGAAACAGGGCATACCGCCTTACGCCCTGCTGGAGCGCATGAAGGCCCATTCGGCAATCTCCCCGCTGCTGGCCGGCGGTGAGATGAAGGAGTACACCGCCCATTTGATCCCCGAGGGCGGCTACCACTCGATTCCGCCCATTTACGGAGAAGGCTGGATGATCGTCGGCGACGCCGGCATGTTCGTGAACGGCGTGCATCGCGAGGGTTCGAACCTAGCCATGACCAGCGGCCGTCTTGCGGCCGAGACCGTGATCGAGTTGCGCACCGAAAACAAGCCGCTCACCTCTAGAAATCTCGCGCGTTACCGCGAGAAGCTCGATGACAGCTTCGTGATGAAGGATCTCAAAAAGTACAAGCGTCTGCCGGAAATCGTGGAAAGGAATCCGCAGTTCTTTACTTCATATCCGGAACTTCTCAATCGCGCGGCCCACACGCTGATCGCCGTCGACGGCATCGACAAGAAAGCCAAGGAGCGCTCGATCCGCAAGAGCTTCGTGGCAGCACGCTCGCGCCTCGGATTGCTGGGCGATGCATTCAAACTGTGGAGGGCCTTCGAATGATTCGCGTCGAGGAAAAACTCTTTCAGAACCGTTACCGCGTGGACGCCGGACGTCCGCACATCCAGATCGGCAACCCTGATGTTTGCGCCTACGGCTGCAAATCCAAGCCCTGCACCATCTGCTGTCCGGCCGCCTGTTATACGCAGGAAGGCGATGGGCGCGTAACGCTCATCACCGATGGATGCCTTGAATGCGGCACCTGCCGGGTGATCTGCACCGAGCACCGCAACGTGCAGTGGGAATATCCACGGGGCGGCTACGGAATCCTGTTCAAATTTGGCTGAGGTGTGTCATGGCAAAACCCGAGAAACATGTTTTCGTCTGCTCCCAAACCCGTCCCGACGGCCACCCCCGCGGTTGCTGTACGCAGAAAGGCGGCAATGACCTTATTCAGGCATTCTGGAAGGAACTGCAGCAGCGCAATCTGTTCGACAAGATTGCCGTGACGTATTCCGGCTGTCTCGGGCCGTGTGATCAGGGTCCGAACGTGGTGGTTTACCCGGAAGGCGTGCTGTACAGCGGCATCACCAAGGACGATGTGACTGCCATCTTCGATGAACACCTGACCGGCGGCACTCCTGTCCAGCGTCTTCGCGCGTCGGCTGATATGTGGGAATGAAAGGAGCGTGCCGTGAAAGAGCCATCCTTGCACTTTGGCACCCTTGCGTCCCCGGCAATCGCCTGGAGGTCGCGCGACGTAGTCACGGCCTGCGCCGATACCGAGCAGGCTGGAAAACTGGTCGCCGACACGCGCGCGCCCATGGCTGCCGCGCGCTATGCCGGATGTTCTTCAGCCCGAAAACAGTTCGCGCCGGATACGACTAGCTGCCCGGCCTGGACTGTACATCCCCATCTCTTCCTGCTGAAAGCCCCGGCTTCTGAAAGCCCGCGGAGCGGATCGCATGCCCACACATGCGCGATCCGCATGGCAGCGTCGGTGCCTGGGGTGTTTGCAAGCCCGCCGGCTCGAATGCGCGCACCTCGGCCGGGTTTAAGATTCGCGCCTCGCCGGTTGGTGCCCGATCCGGGCGGGGAATTGCCACATTCATCGGTGCCCGACCGGGCGCATAACTGTGAAACGAGCCGCATCGCGTTTGCCCCCCGCTCCGCCGGGCGCACCACGGAATCCGACGCTTTTTTTTCGAGTCCGTTATAGCCCTCTTCCACATAACGATGCCAAAACCGAAGCGACAAGCCGTCCCGGCAGTGCCCACTGGAGCCGCCGCCCTCGCCGGTGGCCGCAAGGTAGACCGTCTCGCCCTGCTCGAACAGATCGGTGAGCACGGCTCGATCATGGCGGCCGCCAAGGCGGTGGGCGCGTCCTACAAAGCAGCGTGGGAAGCCGTCGAAGCGATGAACAATCTTTCGGAAGCACCGCTCGTTGTGCGCACTGCCGGAGGACGTTGCGGAGGAAGTACCGCGCTCACGACACATGGCCGACGGTTCTTGGAAGGGCTGCGCGAATTCGAAACGCGGCAACGGCGTTTCCTCCAGGCCCTGGGCGAAGATGCCCGGCAATTCGAACGCTTCTGCCAGATGTTCTGGAGACTCGGAATGAAAACCAGTGCGCGCAATCAGTTTCTGGGACGCATCACCACGCTTAGGACAGGGCCGGTCAACGCCGAGGTAATCATCGATATCGGCGGCGGTGACGAAATCGCCGCGACCGTCACGATCGGCAGCGTCGATAATCTGGGCCTCGTTGCGGGAAAGGAAGCCTTCGCGGTCTTCAAGGCCCCGTCGGTAATTCTTGTTCCAGTCGAGTCCGCGATCCGGACAAGCGCGCGCAACCGCCTCTGCGGCACGGTCAGCCGCTGTAACAACGGACCAATCAGCACGGAGGTGGTCGTCGACCTTGCGGGCGGCAAGCAGATCGTGGCCGTCGTCACCAATGAAAGCGCTGCCAACCTCGCGATTCTGGAGGGACGGCGCCTGTGCGCGCTCATAAATGCTTCCCACGTCATCATTGCGGTTCAATGATTCCCCCAACCCTAACCAAGGAGTCATCCATGACAATTCGCCGAATACTTGTCGCACTTGCTTTTCTTCTGGTAATCCCACCCGCCCGTGCCGACGAAGTAAAAGTGGCCGTGGCAGCCAACTTCCTGGCGCCG
>JAJZUN010000612.1 GCA_021848555.1 Pseudomonadota bacterium
CGTTGACTTTCCACGCCGCGAGCACCTCGTGCCAGAGGAGGGCCGCGAACAGGAACGCCGGCGACACCGATTTTCCGGAACGGATGCGCGTGTCGGTCTGGTCCAGCGCGAGGCGCAGGAAGCGCTCGCCGATGGGCTGCTCCACGATCACGTCGAGCAGCGGCAGCAGACCGTGGTGCAGGCCTTCCCTGCGCAGCTGCGCCAGGCAGGCGGCGGAATGGCCCGACAGCAGCAGTTTCAGCATTTCCTCGAACAGCCGCGCCGCGGGAACGTTCTCGAGCAGATCGGCCAGTTCGCGGATCGGCGCCCGCGTTTTCGGGTCGATGGTGAAGCCGAGCTTGGCGGCGAAGCGCACCGCGCGCAGCATGCGCACCGGATCCTCGCGAAAGCGCAGGCGCGGATCGCCGATGATGCGCATGGTCTTCTTGCGCACGTCGGTGTAGCCGCCGTGGTAATCGAGCACGGTTTCGTCGTGCGGATCGTAATACAGCGCGTTGGCGGTGAAATCGCGCCGCGCCGCGTCCTGCGCGCGCGTGCCGTAGACGTTGTCGCGCAGCAGCCGCCCGTGCTCGTCGGCCTCGCCGCCCTCGCCGGCGCGGAAGGTGGATACCTCCACGGTTTCCGCGCCGAACAGCACGTGCACGAGTTTGAAGCGCCGGCCGATCAGGTGCGAGCGCCGGAACAGCCGGTGCACCTCCTCCGGATGCGCATCGGTGGCGACGTCGAAGTCCTTGGGCACGACCCCAAGCAGCAAGTCGCGCACCGCGCCGCCGACGATGTAAGCGGCATGGTCATGGGCGCGCAGGATTTCGCACACCTTGAGCGCGCCGTGGTTGATGGAATTGCGGGTGATGCCGTGCTTGTCGCGCAGGTAGATCCTGGGCTCGGATTCGGCGCCCATGTTGAACATGCGGCGGATGAATTTCTTGATCAAAATGCGGGAATGGACGGGTTAGCGCTGACCTGCTGGCGGATTCGACTTTGCGTGTACCCGGGCCCCCGCATTGCGCTGGCTAAGGCGATCGGAGTCAGGGCGACTTTGGGCGGCATGATACCTCAAATTGCCTCCGGTCCGGTGCTCGGCCGCAAGGCGCCGGGCTAGTCCAGGTTGATGACTTCCCAGCCGCGCGCCAGCGCTGCTTGCTGCAGCGGGTGGTCGGGGCGGACTGCGATCGGGCGCGTGACCCGCTCCAGCAGCGGCAGATCGTTGTGCGAGTCGCTGTAGAAGCGCGAAGCCGAAAAATCCGTCCAGCGCCGGCCCTGTTCGGCGAGCCACTGCTCCACGCGCACCACCTTGCCCTCGCGAAAGCAGGGCGTGCCGCTCACCTTGCCGGTGAACCTGCCGCCGATCTGCTCGGGTTCGGTGGCGACCAGATGCGCCACGCCGAATTCGCGCGCGATCGGCGCGGTGACGAAGGAATTGGTGGCGGTGACGATGGCGCACAGATGTCCCGGCGCGATGCTGCTGCTCACCAGCCGGCGCGCGGCCGCGGAAATGAGCGGCAGGATCTTCTGCCGCATGAACTGCGCATGCCAGGCGTCGAGCTGCGCGCGCGGGTATTGCGCCAGCGGCGCCAGCTGAAAGTCGAGAAAGGCGTAGATGTCGAGCCGGCCGGCCTTGTATTGGTCGAAAAATTCCTGATTGCGATGTTCGTAGCTCGCGCGCTCGAGTACGCCCTGATCGATCAGGAATTGCGCCCATTCGTAATCGCTGTCGCCGGCGAGCAGGGTGTTGTCCAGATCGAATAGAACCAGTTCCAATGCGTTTCCTTTGTCAGGCGGATTGATCTTTCATCGCTTCCAGCGCATCTCTGACCAAGGGCAGGGTGATCAGGCGCTTTTGTTCCAGCGAATGGCGGTCCAGCGCATCGAGAATCGCGATCAAGCTCGCCATGTCGCGCCGCGCATGCAGCAGCAAATAGGCGATGACCTCCTCCGGCAGAGCCAGCGCGCGCGCGCGCGCATGCGCGCGCAGCGCCGCAGCTTTCTCCGCGTCGGACAAGGGGTGCAGCTGGAAGGCAAGGCCCCAGGCGAGCCGGCTGCGCAGGTCGGCGCGCAGCGCGAGCTGCGCCGGCGCGGCGTCGCCGCTGGCAACGAGGGTGCCGCCGGCAGCGCGCGCGCGGTTGTACAGATCGAACAGCCTGATCTGATCGTCCGCGCCCAGCCGCTGCACCTCGTCGATTGCGACCACGCTATCATCCGTTACGGCGTTCTCTACGGCGCCGTCGAGATACAGCGCGTTGCGCGCGCGCGCCGCCTGCGCCAGGCCGCGCAACAGGTGCGAGCGCCCGCTGCCCGGCTCGCCCCACAGGTAGACGAAGCGTTCGTTGCCCGAGCCGGCGGCAATATCGCGCAGTGCCTGCAGCGCCGCCGCGTTGCGGCCCGCAACGAAATTGTCCAGTGTGGGCGCGGGCGCCGGCGTCAGCTGCAGTAGCAGTTGCTGCATCATTGCTTGTACATGTTGCTGTCGAGATATTGCTTGCCCAGGTGGCGCAGGCCCACCAGCAGCGCGGCGCTCGCGGGCAATGCGAGCAGCACGCCGAAGAAGCCGAAGATCTGGCCGAACGCGAGCAGTGCGAAAATCACCGCCACCGGATGCAGGCCGATGCGTTTTCCCACCAGCAGCGGCGTCACCAGCATCCCTTCCAGCGCCTGGCCGATGCCGAATGCTATCCACACCGGAATCACGCCACTGACGGCCGGAAACTGCATCAGCGCGACCAGGGTCCCCAGCAGCAAGCCGGTGAGCATACCGACATAGGGCACGAATACCAGCATGCCGGTGATGATGCCTATGGGCAGTGCGAATTCCAGCCCGGCCAGCCACAGCCCCACGACATAGATCAGGCTCATCAGCAGCATCACCGCGATCTGTCCGCGCAGGAATTCGGCCAGCACGGCGTCGATCTCGCGCGCAATGCCGGTGAGCTGCGCATGCCAGCGCCGCGGCAGCAATTGCTCGATCTGCCCCAGCAGCCCGTTCCAGTCGCGCAGCAGGTAGAACAGCACCACCGGCACCAGCAGCAGGTTGACTAGGAAGCCAAGCAGCGCGAGGCCGCCGATCCTGAGCGAGGTGAGCAGCTTCATGCCCCAG
>JAJZUN010000613.1 GCA_021848555.1 Pseudomonadota bacterium
TATTCAGCGGTGTATGGCTGAGGAAGCGTATTTCCGAGACCATTTTTTACCGACTCTGTTACGCCTTCCTGTTCGTAACCGGGGTGAAGCTGTTGTACGATGGCGCCAGCAGGCTAGTTTAGGAACCGGAGATCGAGCATGAACCAGCAACCCCTATGCGAACTGAGCGAGTTGGCCGCCGCCGTGCCCGATGGCGCCAAGCTCGCGGTCGCGCAAGACAATTGCGGCGTCTCCATGGCGGCCACGCGCGAGCTGGTGCGCCGCGGCGTGCGCGGGTTGCATCTGGTGTGCGTGCCCGTCAGCGGGCTGCAGGCCGAAATCCTGATCGGCGCCGGCGCCGTCGCGACGCTGGAGACTTCGGCCATCACGCTGGGCGAGTTCGGCCCGGCGCACCGGTTCATCGACGCGCTGCGCACCCGGCGCATCCGCATCCTCGACGCGACCTGCCCGGCCATCCACGCCGCCCTGCAGGCCGGGCAGAAAGGCCTGCCCTTCATTGCGCTGCGCGGGCTGATAGGCAGCGACCTCCTCGCCTCGCGCGCCGACTGGAAGGTGATCGATAATCCGTTTCAGGCGGGCGACCCGATCGCCGTGCTGCCCGCGATCAATCCGGACATCGCGTTGTTCCATGCGCCGCTCGCAGACCGTTCGGGCAATGTCTACATCGGCCGCAGGCGCGAACTGCTCACCATGGCGCATGCATCGAAGCAGACTTTCGTCACGGTGGAGGCGATCAGCGAAAGCAATTTGTTCGACGACCCCAGGCTGGCCCCCGGTGTGGTGCCGGCGATATACGTCGACCGCATCGCCGTGGCGCGGCAGGGCGCCTGGCCGGTCGGACTGCCCGAACACTACGGCCCCGACGATGCGGCCATCAGCCGTTATGTGCAAAGCGCCAAGACTGCGGAAGGCTTCCAGCGCTTTTTGGACGAATGGCTGGGTCAAGCCGCGGTGACGGTATGAACCCGCCGTATAGCCGCGCCGAGCTGCTGGTCACGGTGATCGCGCGCCTGCTCGATGGCTGCCGCCATGTCACCGTCGGCGCGTCCTCGCCCATCCCCGGCGCAGCGGCGCTGCTGCGGCGCGAGCTGACCCAGGGCGCGATGCGCGTAACCATCCTCGGCTCCAATCGCTACAACGCCTACACCAACGGCGGCGTCGAAACCTTCGACATGGCGGCACAGGGCCGCATCGACGCCTTCTTCCTCGGCGGCGGACAGATCGACGGCCAGGGCAACATCAATCTCATCGGGACCGGCAACTATCCGGACAATGAGGTGCGCTGGCCGGGCTGCTTCGGCTCGGCCTATCTGTACTATCTGGTGCCGAAGGTGATCCTGTTCCGCGAGGAGCATACGCGGCGTGTGCTGGTGCCCAAGGTGGATTTCATCAGCTCGCCCGGGGTGAGCGCGCCCGGGGTGTACCGGCCCGGCGGCCCCTATGGATTGCTCACCGGGCTCGCCTGGTTCTCCTTCGACAAGCAGCGGCGCCGCTTCCGCCTTGAAACCGTGCATCCCGGACACAGCGCCGAGGAAGTCCGCGACCAGACCGGCTTCGAATACGATTGCCCGGACAGGGTACCCTACACCCCCGCACCCGAGCCTGATATCCTGGCGCTGATCCGCGGCCAGATACGCAAGCAGATTGCGGAAACCTATCCGCGCTTCGCTTCGACCTTCGCGAGTTGACATGCCACATCAGCGACCACGATCAGCGAGGACTTGATGGCGTCTGACAGCACCGCGGCATCCGTCCCGCGTCGCATCATCCTCGCGCTGCTGCTGGGCGGGCTGTTCATACTCGGTTATCTGGTCCTCGCCTGGTTTATCGTGCCGGCGGTGTGGGCCGCGATACTCGCCTACGTCACCTGGCCTATCTACGCGCGGCTGCGCAAACTCCTGCGCGGCTATGCGATGATCAGCGCCCTGGTGATGACTTTGCTGCTGACGACTGCATTCGTGCTGCCGCTCCTGTGGCTCATCGCCCTGCTGCAGGGGGAATTCGTCCTTGCCTACCAGGCCGCCGCAGCCTACCTGGCCGGAGGATCGCACCGGCTGCCGGATTTCGTGCTGCATCTGCCTTGGATAGGCGAGCGGCTACAGGTTCTCTTGGACCAGTTCGCCGCCGACCCCGCCGCGCTGCGCGCCCAGATCGCGAACTGGGCCCAGCAATGGCTGGGCCAACTGGGAAATCTGGTCGGCGGCGTAGCGCAAAATGCACTCAAGCTCGGTTTCGCCGTGCTCACTGTTTTGTTCTTTTACCGCGACGGGGAAAACCTGCTGGACCAGGTGCAGCGGGTGTTGCGGCGCTTTCTCGGCGCGCGCGTCGATGGTTACATTGCCGCCATCGGCACCACCACCAAGGCCGTCCTCTACGGACTGGTCCTGACCGCATTGGCGCAGGGCGCCCTGGCCGGCGCCGGCTACTGGGTCGCAGGAGTGCGGGCGCCAGTGCTGTTCGGCGCGTTCACGGCGCTGGTCGCACTGATGCCCTTCGGCACGCCGTTCGTCTGGGGCACGCTGGGCGCGTGGCTGCTGTTTGCGGGTCACACCCTCGAAGGCATCGGCCTGCTGCTGTGGGGCACGCTGGTGGTCAGTTGGGTCGACAACCTGATCCGGCCGATGGTCATCAGCAGCGCCACGCAGATTCCTTTTCTGCTGGTGATGTTCGGCGTGATCGGCGGCCTGGCCGCATTCGGCCTGATCGGGATGTTCGTCGGGCCGGTGATCGTCGCGGTGTTGCTGGCGGTGTGGCGCGAGTGGCTGGAGGACCAGATGCCTGCCGGCCCCGGCGCGCCGCGAGACGCCTGAACCGGCCGCGGTGCGCGCGCGAAGCGCAATGCCCGCGTCAGCTGTCGCGTCCCTTCATCATGCGCAGCGGGTTGTAGGCGAGCACGGGTTCGCCGTTCTGATTGACCACTCGATTTTCCGTGCGCACCAATCCGCGATTGCCTTTCGAGGTCTCGCGCACCTCGCTGACCGTGCATTCGACGTGGATGGTATCGCCGACGAAGGTCGGCCCTTTCACATCCAGCGTGGCGTTCAGGAACGCCAGCCCCGTGCCCTGGATCATGGTAAGCAGAAGCCCCACGGC